>JALEQX010000050.1 GCA_022763825.1 Oscillospiraceae bacterium
ATATCAATGTACATGCGGTCGATAACGATAACGCTTTCATCGGATATCGTCGGGGTAAGACTGCGGATGTTTGCCCCTGTCGGAATGATATTCGCGGTGACTGTCAGAGTTTCGCCGACGTATATTTTGTCGTCATAACGCGAGTGCATGCGGATGTCAACACCCGTCGGCTCAATCGACATTGCGTCCGACGTAACGGTAATGGAATGTTTAACAAATTCAGAAACAATCGAGTGTTCGTCATTACTTTCTTTTTGGAATTCAATATCATATGCGAATGACGATATCGTATACTCCACGCCCTCGTCGAGGTAGAAGCTTCCGTCGATATGTACCGTCGAATCACCGTCCGAATCCGCGTCGTAAAGGCTCATGAGAAGTTTATTTCCGCGGGATAATCCGAACGAAATGTAATCGGCGGATATATCGCCCGAATTAAAGTTATAATAATCGCTGACGCTCGGGGTGAATGTAAGATCTTTGTCATCACTTTCGAAATCGAGCTTGTACGAAAGCTTTACGGACGGCTCATTGTCGGCGAATACGGTAAAGCCCGCCGTCAGGCCGATAAGTATTATGAGGGATAATAAGACGGATATAATTCGTTTTGCTGCACATTTCACAATTTATTCCTCCTAAAACAAGTAATTTTGTATCAAAAGTATATCATACTTTTAAAATAAAATCAATATAAACAGAAAAAATTTCCGTCCATAGAGATGAACGGAAATAAAAGCAACAATTTGTCGAACAAAATTTAATATTTTGAAGCGTAAGCATTTTTTTGTATGGGAAGATATCATCTTCCCGCATGAGATTTACGGAAATATAAATAATAATGAGTCGGCGATACGAAATATCCGGGTTCCCGAAGTCAAAATCATATTTAAAATTTCCTGCATCTCAATTTGTATTTTGATATAAACTTATAATTTAATAATCATTATAATTCGATAATTAAAGAATGATTATGTTAAATAAAATATGTTTACAAATGCAGTATGCTCGATGCTGCCGCGAAGTAAATCAGCAGTGAAACCGAGTCCATGACCGTCGTTATCAGCGGGCTTGCCATTACCGCCGGGTCGAGTCCGATTTTACCCGCGAGTATGGGGAGAGTACAGCCGATGAATTTTGCGCATATTACGGTAAACGCGAGCGTTATGCCGACTACGAGCGCAATCCACAGCGCGGATGTAACCGACGTGCCGACGGTGTGCATTATCAGATAATCAATAAGCATTACCTTGCCGAATCCCGCTATGCCGAGCGATATTCCGCACAGCAAGGAGACTCTGCACTCTTTCCATATAACCTTAAATATATCCTTGAATTCGATTTCGCCCAGCGAGATACCGCGGATAATCGCGACTGACGCCTGACTGCCCGAGTTACCGCCGGTGCCCATTATCATGGGGATAAACGCGGTGAGGGCTACGATTTTTGAAAGCGCTGTTTCGAACGACGAAATTATTATACCCGTAAACGTTGCCGATATCATTAATACCAAAAGCCACGGTATACGCATTTTCCACAGCTGAAATGCCGAGGTTTTAAGATACGGCTTGTCTGCGGGGGTCATACCCGCCATTTTGGAGAAGTCCTCTTCGGCTTCCTCCTGAATAACGTCGATAGCGTCGTCGAATGTTACGATGCCGACGAGGCAGTTTTCGTTGTCGGTTACGGGCAGTGAGATGAGGTCGTATTTATTAAATAAATTGGCGACTTCCTCTTTGTCGGTATGCGTGTGAACGGAGATGATGTTAGTCTCCATTATGTCCTCAATTTTCTCGTCGTCGTCGCATGTAAGAAGGTCTTTTGCAGAGACGATGCCGAGCAGTTTATGCTTTTCGATAACGTAACAGGTGTAGATTGTCTCCTTGTGAATTCCCGTCTGTTTAATCTTTTTAAGCGCTTCGGCGACGGTGAATTCCTTTTGCAGGCTTACGAATTCGAGAGTCATAATACTGCCCGCGCTGTCCTCGGGATAGTTGAGAACCGAATTTATCGCCTGTCGCTTGTCCTGAGACGTACACTGCAAAATTCTCTCAACGACATTCGCCGGCATTTCCTCGATAACGTCGACAGTATCATCTATAAACATGTCGTTCATTATCGCTTTCAATTCAGAGTCGGTAATAGCGTCGACAAGCACCTGCTCCTCCTCGGCGTCAAGGTACGTAAATACGAGCGCTGCGTTTTCCTTAGGTATCAGACGAAAAAGTATAACCATTTCCTTTTCGTCGAATTCAGGCAGAAGCGCCGCCGTGTCGACGGGATTAAGCGTGTCGAATATGCTTTTTATAGCCTTGTACTGCTTTTCATTGAGCAGTCTTTCAAATACTTCCTTTGTCAATTAAAAATTCCCCCTGTTTCTCCGTAATGTCTATTGTAGACTTTACTGTTTTTAGCAGAGGGGTCGGGAAATAAAAAACGAGCCTTTATAAAGACCCGAAAAACGTAAATACGGCTTAAATAGAATCACGGAGTTTAAAACCGAACAGGGCGGAATACTCCCGTGTATTCGGTTAATCAAAGCCTTAAACCGACGGCGGATGAAATCGTCGTCAGCGTTTTTCGCGGTATATCGTCATTTAATTTCCGTCGCCCGTGTCCGCTGCCGGATTCCATCTTGTCACCTCATTTTTTTTAAAGTTAAAATTACAAAAAAATTATACTATCACGTTTTGCGTTTGTCAATAGAAAATAAACGCACGGCATAAAAAACAAAAATGGAGCCGCAAATTACAGCTCCGTTTTCTCCCAAGAAAAAATGTATTTCTTGGGAGTATGAATATGTTTTTCCGTAGGAGATAGGAAAAAACGTTCGGAATGAACTAACCGAATCGAAACCGCCGTCTGAAACGGCGGTTGAGACTTGCCCGACGGCGTACACAGGTACGCCGAGCGGTGAGGTTAATTCATAGCAAAAAACAATCAGCTTTTACAGTTTTTTGCGGTCCGGGCGGTTTTAACATCTCCGTCCTAATTGTTGATTCCGTGGTGGGCAGTCGCGCACGATTCGTTGAGCGGCAGGAAAGTATACCCGTTTTTCTTACCGTATTCTATAACTCTCTTAACCGCGTCGGGGGTCGTTGTTTTAGCGTCGGAGTCGTGCATTAAAATAATGTTGCTCCTGCCCTTTTTCAGTCCGTTTACGGAGTTGTTGTAAAGTTTGTCCGCATTGATTCCGCTGCCGTTCGCGTCGCCCGAGTCAACGTTCCAGTCGACGTATACTATACCCTCGTCGTCAAGCCGTTTGACGATTTTCGTCATGACTCCGGGGCAGTAGGTTTTGCTTATCGTGTTGGAACTTCCGCCGGGGAAACGAATTATATTGGTAACATAGCCCGTGTCATCGTAGATTTTTTCCTGTAACTTATAGACGTTGTTCATGAACGCCCCTTCCGACTTGTAAATCTCCGAATACTTATGAGAATAGCCGTGAACCGCTATCGTGTGGCCCTCGTTTATCATACGCTTTAATAAAGGAACCTTTTCCTGGGAGTAATTAAGGATAAAGAATGTCGCCTTTACGTCGTTTTCCTTTAAAATATCGAGCAGTCTCGGAGTTACGTTATTGCTCGGACCGTCGTCGAACGTTAAATAAATATACGATCCGCCCTGTGCGGGAGCTTCGCCTTCGGTGTCGGATGTTGCGGGAATTCCGCCTGCCGTTGCGCCGCGGACTCTTACGAACCGTACGGCTTTGCCCTTGTTGCCTGTCTTGTCCTCGGCAGTGTACGTTATTTTATACGTTCCCTCAGTCAGTGTGTCGACGGTTCCCTCTATCGAAACGTCAACCCTGCCGTCGATATTGTCTGTCGCCTCGGCTCCCTTTTCCTCGTACTTGTCGCCTTTTTTGATCGTGATGTGTGCCGAGCCGAGAATTTTTATCTCGGGAGGGGTTCTGTCCGCTACTCTTATGAATCTGTGCTGTCTTGCCGAGTTGCCCGCGGAGTCAGATACCGTGTATGTTGCGGTGACAATATTTTCGCCGTCCTCGCCGACCATAATTTCCGACAGCGTGACTTTAACTTTGTCCGTTATATCGCCGTCGTAATTATCCTTTGCGGTATATCCGGGGTCTTTAAAATTATTGATATCCTCGACCTCGATCTCCGGGTCGCCCTTGAGCGTGAGAACGGGTGAAACCGTATCGACGACTTTTATTGTCTTTGTTGCCTCGGTTTTTTTCCATAAAAATCTGACATAATATTTTTCCGTATACGTACCTGTCTTTTCGGAATCCACATGTCCGTCACGCGTGAGTCTGTCATTTAAATTTATGCCGAAGTACGATGCCCGCGCGCCCTCGTCGGTGTACGGCTCGAATACCTCGAGAGTCACGCTTTCTCCGCCGTTCACGACGATTCCCGGTTTTGATAAAACGAAAAGAAGAACAAGCGTGATTATGACCGCCGAAACGGATAAAACCGCGGCGGTTTTTTTGTTAAATGCGAATTTTGAAGTGTTGTTTTTCGTCATTTTTTTTCTTTCGCTTTCCCGATTTTTTTCGATAATTTTTTTCTGAGATTAGTATACCATGAAGCATATTTTTAATCCATAGCCTTAAATGAAAATTAAATATATATAAAGGACTTCTTTTTTGTATAGTTTGTCCCCGTCTTGGGCAAAAATTATTTTGAAAAAAATTTCTATAAAAATAAATTTTTTCTGCGGACTTGCTTAATAAATTAAATCATGATATATTTGTAGTAATTTGAGACTAAGGAGTACATCCGAAAAGATGGAAGAAAATAATCCGAAACGAATTTATATACGTCCGAAATCGGGGCGTTTTAATCTGAATATAAAAGAACTTTGGCGTTACAGGGATCTTATCGCGCTGTTCGTCAGACGTACGTTCGTCGCGCAGTATAAGCAGACTGTCTTAGGCCCCGCGTGGGCGGTGATTCAGCCTCTGTTTACGACCGTTATTTTCACCGTCGTATTCGGAAACGTCGCAAAGCTCGACACGGGCGGGGTTCCGCATTTCGTATTCTATATGTGTTCTAACGTCCTGTGGTGCTACTTCTCGGCGTGCCTTACGACGACGGCGAATACATTTACCGCGAATTCCGCGATACTCGGCAAGGTATATTTTCCCCGTCTCGTAATGCCTGTTTCGTCGGTACTGTCCGGGCTTATCTCGTATGCGATACAGATGGTTTTCTTCCTCATAATATGGGCTGTGTATTTAATCAAGGGAACGTCCGGTATTCATGCGACGTGGGCGCTCGTCCTCGTCCCGCTGATGATTATCGAAACGTCTATGCTCGGTCTCGGCTGCGGAATCATAATATCCGCGCTTACGACTAAGTACAGAGACCTCGCGATGCTCGTGAATTTCGGCGTTCAGCTGTGGATGTACGCTTCGCCCGTGGCATACGGTTCGTCGCAGATAAGCGGGGGGCTCAAGAAAATTTTTATGTTAAATCCCATGGCTCCGATTCTCGATACTTACAGATACGCGTTTTTCGGCGGGGAGACGGGTATACCGTGGAATTATCTGATTATAAGCGCGTGCGTTACAGCCGTCGTGCTTGTTATAGGTATCGCGCTGTTTTCGAGAGTTGAAAAAACGTTTACGGACACGATATGAGGAGACGTAATTATGGGTAATATCATAGAGGTCAGAGACGTTGTAAAGGAGTATCGTCTCGGCGCGATAGGCGGAGGAACGTTAAGAGGCGACATGCAGTCGTTTTTTGCAAGAGTCCGCGGAAAAGAGGATCCTAATTTAAAAATAGGCGTGGATCAGTCGCATTTAAACGAGCGTTTCCGCGCGCTCGACGGCGTGTCGTTTGACGTTAAGAAGGGCGACGCGGTCGGACTTATCGGCGGAAACGGCGCGGGCAAGTCGACCATGTTAAAATTGCTCTCGCAGATAACCGCTCCGACTGCGGGAGAGATTATGTTAGAGGGCAGAGTCGCAAGCATGCTCGAAGTCGGAACGGGTTTTCACCCCGAACTCACGGGGCGCGAAAACGTATATTTAAACGGCGCGATACTCGGTATGAGCAAGAGTGAAATTTCAAAAAAATTCGACGAAATAGTTGAGTTTTCCGAGGTTTCAAAATTCATAGACACGCCCGTAAAGCGTTATTCGTCGGGAATGTACGTAAAGCTTGCGTTCTCGGTCGCCGCGCATCTTGATTCGGAAATAATGATAATGGACGAGGTTCTTGCCGTCGGCGACGCGGCGTTTCAGCAGAAGTGCATTACGAAAATGTGCGAGGAGGCAAACAGCGGGGGCAGGACGATACTGTACGTCAGCCACAACATGAACACCGTTCGTCAGCTTTGCAATCGAACCGTCGTGCTCGACAAGGGCAGAAAAATATTCGACGGAGATGTTGAGGGCGGAAT
The DNA here is from genome assembly GCA_022763825.1 of Oscillospiraceae bacterium. GTDB lineage: Bacteria > Bacillota > Clostridia > Oscillospirales > Acutalibacteraceae > CALACW01. The sequence goes on from JALEQX010000050.1 coordinate 6,373, forward strand.
CGAAAAGTACCTTGACAATCAGTCGTATGAGCAGAAACTGTTTAACGACTATACGAATATGACGAGGTTAAAGCACCTCGAAAAACAGCGTGATGCGGATTTGATATCGAGCGAAATTCTCAATAAGGACAGCTGTGTTTTCGAAAACGGGGAAAAGATTGTTTTCCGTCTCAACTGGCAGCAGAACAAGAGCCTCGGCGACGTTTTCGCGCGTATCGAAATCCGTTACAGGGACGACTCGCCCGTCGGCGCGTCGCTTTGTAATGAAAAACTTAATAAGACAGACGAAAAAAATCATTCGAACGTTTTAAGCTTCGATGTTTCCTCGCTCGCCGCGGGGGAGTATAAGGCAATGATTGTTTTATATGAATTAAATTCGTTCGGTGCCAAAAACGACCTCGACGCGGCGTGGCCGGCATTTTCGTTTACAAAGGAAGTATCGGACAATAATATCGTATGGAACGGCAGGTATTGGGGATATAACCGTTTCCCGGATATTGAAGTTTTATAAAATATTAAGAGGTAACATAAAGAATCCGTACTCGTTTTCTTCTGAAGCACAAAGATTATTATGCAGGGGAGGATATCATGTCACGAGTAACATGGTTTACAGGCAGAGCAAGGACATGGTTTATACATTTACAACCGTCTGACAGTCCTGTTAATAAACTCTCCGTCAGCAGCGAGATAAAATTCGGCGGGTTCCAGTCGGCGGATTCGCTATATTTGGTTATCAGAATTTAACAGATGTTAGTATAGGCTAACATTATGATTCATTAAAAGAACAATACAGCTAATTTCACACAAAATATTGAACAGATTTTTATTTTTTGTATTGACAAAACATATTTAAAACGTTAGAATTAAGTTTGCAATAAACCAATTAAAAGAAATGAGGAGCAAATTCATGAAGAAGATTTTAAGTATCATCATGTCTGTTGTCATGGTCTTAACCCTCAGCGTCTGCGCTTTCGCGGCGTACGCTCCCGAGGATGAGAAGCTCAGCTTCAATTCCGACGGCAAGTTCAAGATCATGATGATTAACGATACACAGGATGTCGGTAAGGGTAACGACGAGAGAACCGTTAATTTCATTAACGCCGCTCTTGACGCGGAGAAGCCCGACCTCGTAGTATTCGTAGGCGACCAGCTTTCCGATATGTACCCCAACGCTTCAAAGGCTGATTTTGAGCTTGCGCTCAAGCACATCCTTCAGCCCCTTGAGGACAGAGGCATTCCGTTCCTTGCAACTCTCGGCAACCACGACCACGACAGAGAGGCTACCGTAGTTGAGGACGAGCAGTATGAGATTTATAATTCGTACTCAATGTGCTTCAACGGTGAAAACGGCGCCGACCATTTCACTTTCAACACTCCCGTATACGGTACCGACGGTCAGATGAAGTTTAACATCTACATGATGGACACCAACAATAAAGCGCCTAAGGGCGGATACGCAGGTATCACCGCAGAACAGCTTGCATGGTACAACGAGACGTCTGCCGCTCTTAAAGCCGAAAACGGCGGAGAGGCTATGCCCTCGCTCGTTTTCCAGCACGTACCCGTTAAGGAGATTTACTCTCTTATGAAGGAGTGCAAATGGAACGCAGGCGGCGCTATCTATTCAAGACGCGATTCCAAGTGGTACACCCTTAACCAGGATCTCATGGTTGAAGAGGGCGGTAAATTAGGCGAGGCTCCCTGCTCGGAGAACTTCGACGTTATCACCGGTCAGTATCAGGCATGGCTTGAGAACGGCGACATCATGGGCGCATTCTTCGCACACGACCACGTTAACAATTTCGTAGGCGTTAACGAGGACGGCATCAAGATGGGTTATAACGGCGGTACAGGATTCCGTGCATACGGCAACGGCGACCAGAGAAGCGTACGCGTATTTGAGCTCGACGAGAACGATGTTACGAATTATCAGACCAGACTTGTTACCTACGCCGAAGTCGTAGGTTCTCTCAAGCTTGTTAATTCCGACGTTCTTACTCCCGCATGGCTTACGAGAATCATGAAGGTTAT
>JALEQX010000055.1 GCA_022763825.1 Oscillospiraceae bacterium
TAATTGTATTGTACCATTTGAAAAAATAGCTACAAAAAAAATAACAGCTAAAGACATTGATACAACATAATACATAGGAATCACTGTTGCACCAATCACAAGCGCAGGACTTTTTCCATTATAGTCTTGCATTATTACCGGGCTGTTATTACAGTACGCAAACATATTCGTACCGACCACGCCGGTGCCGGTATCAGCCATAGAATCCGCATTCATGAATCTCGACAGCAGCGGAGAATAGAATCTCGAGCCGAGATAGCAATAACAGTGTTGGCTGTCAAGCGACGTATACACATAGCCCCTGTACGATATCGGCGTAAGCGCAAACGAAATTAACATTTCAAATACAGCGCCGATTCCCTCGGTTTCGGCTTCAAACGTAAAGTTTCAATGTCTGCGGGAATCTGATAATGCGTTGATATAAAGTCAGCGATTAAAAAACCATATCATGTTTTTTCCGGTTTTTTCAGTTTTATATCCATTTCTGAATTGTCCGAAAACATAAGTTTTTTTGTTTTGTAAAATGTAACCTCATTTGAATTAGTGTCAATTTTAATAAAAACAGTTTTTCCATTAGTTAAATCGATGGAATTTTTTGCAGAAATATATTTACATTTTTCAGGATTATTTGCTCCTTGAAAAGGAGTTGTATTTTTACATATTTCCAATTCAACAAAAAGAATGTCATCTGTCAAATTATATTTCTTAACATTTCCTGCAAAAATTTCATGTTTTTTATATAACACTTTTCCATTTTCCGATTTAGGCACAACACTCCAGCCATTATTTATAGCAATATCTTTATATGATATCAAACCATACGGAGTAATTGAATAATAATCGCCTAAATTAATTGAATTACTATCCGCAAACTCAATTAATTCGTCAAACGAATCGAAACGAATTTCTTCTTTTCTTTTGCAATCATATAACCCCGCATATTGGTCTGATAATATATATTTATTTTCATACAATATACCGGTTTCTTCATTACTGTCTAAATCATCAGAATCCCTTGTTTTTTCAGATACATAACAATAATACGCAATATATCCGGTTGGATCAAATGCATACCTCTCAAAATAACAATTAAGATTGGTTATATATTCTTCTTTATAAGATATACCGTTAAAGTGTCTTATACTGATTGATTGGCAAAATCTACTGTCACCGTTATTTGAAACATAATAATCACCAAACAAATTGTGATAAACATGAGGGAACCCGTCAGATTTTAAAACAGAGTCATCTGAATATTCAATTTGATATGGAGTGTAAGTTTTTTTTATATTGTTAAAAATATAAATAGAGAAACTTGCAGTAATAACAACAATAACAGTAATAAATACTAATATTCGTTTCATTCTATATTGCTCCTTCTTAATTGAATAATTCTATATTATACTTTTAAAACAAATGAAATTTTAAAACTCCAGTAAAACGGGTTTGATGCTCCCATATCCTCAATAAAAGAACCCATATTATTAATAGTTCTAGTAAAAACGGAAGCTTCAGGGTGGTCATCTTTTTCCCATTCATCAAAATCCCACAATTCGTCCTTTAATTTATATGTGACTTGATACTTATTTTTTGATATTCTACTTACGGTTATCGTAAATTTACCCGAAAGACCGCCTATAGACCAAGCAAGATCATAATCTGCAATTGAAGGCTTTTCAGGAAAACTATAAAAGTTCCATTTTACTTTGGAAGGACCATAATCACTCTCAGCTACAGGATATTCGATACTATCTGAATTTTTATCTTTCAAATTTAAATTAATAAAAGATACAAGTAAAACAGAAAGAACAGATGAATCTTTCAACCTTTTCTGTAATAGTTTTGTCCAATTATTCTTACCAGAAGAAAAATCATAATGAGCATAACTTTTTCTATTAGTAAAAGACCATTGAAACAATCTTAAACATAACATATTGTTATATAACCCCAAGTATGAAAAAACTCCAACAGCAATTGAAGCAATCAATAGCGGAATATTAATAGGAAGTTTTCCGTTTGGATCTATCAACAACACAGGGTTATTATTACAGTACGCAAACATATTCGTACCGACCACGCCCGTACTGGTATCGGGTATCGAGTCCGCATTCATGAATCTGGACAACAGCGGAGAATAGAATCTCGAGCCGAGATAGTAATAACAGTGTTTGCTGTCAAGCGACGTATACACATAGCCCCTGTACGATATCGGCGTAAGCACGAATGAAACTAACATTTCGAATACTGCGCCGATTCCCTCGGTTTCTGTTGCGAACGTAAAGTTTCCGAAAGCGTCGTAGATAAACTCGCCCCACGGTCTGCCTTCCGAGTCGACCAGTCCGGTAATATCACCCTGAAGATTACGGCGGTAATA
>JALEQX010000069.1 GCA_022763825.1 Oscillospiraceae bacterium
GGTTGTCGGTCTTGTGACAGGTCTGGTCGAAAGGTCGGAACTGTCGGTCTTCTTCGTCGTAGGCGACGTATCAGATGATTCATTTGATTTTATAAACTCGGCATATTTATCCTCTCCGCCCATTGTGCTGATGAGCTTTGAAGCAAATCTCAATACAAGTCTTGCATCAGTTGCCGAAACCTTGCCGTTTCCGTCTGCATCCGCAACGGGGATAACGGAATCGCTGAGATTTTCAAGTTTTGCGGAGTGACGGAGAATCATTCTCGCATCGCTTGCCGTAACTTTTCCGTTACAGTCGACATCACCGAGAGCGGGTGCCGCGGAAGCCATCGACGTTGCCGCGAATACTGCCGCCGCGGTAAGTGATACTGCGGAAGCAAGGGCGATTATCTTTGATTTTTTCATACTATTCACCTTCCTGAAAAATAGGGGCGCATACAAACATATGCACCCCCCCTTATATTACTTAATGATTAATACTGAACATCCCAAATATTGATAGTATCAACGAGTCTCGCAGAACCGTCAATCGTAACAATAAGAGCAGTAAGGTTTGCGGTGATATCAACATTCATAATCTGATCAAGCGTAATAACCTGATTATTTGAGGGATTATAAACGAGAGTAACGGTACAATCGGTATACGTAAGACTGAAACTGTTAACCTTAACCGCCTTAACGCCTGCAAGCGTTTTATCTATATCAGCTTTTGACATGGGGCTGAACATACCGCCGGTGAAGCTGGGCGAGGATGTTGCCTTGGGATCATTGATAGGCTCCGGATTATCCTCGGGATTAAGAGTAATCGTGATTTTGATGTTATCTCCGTCCTTAACAGCTGATGCACTCTTGATTTTGGAAGGATCGGTAAGAAGGCATCCTGCTGTGTCGTGTCCCGTTACGGGCCATGCGTGCATATCGGAGCCTGCCTCTTTAACCTGGGGAGTAGCTTTTGCCTTTTCCTCTGTGGTCATGAAGCTTTCAGCAATGGGAAGTACGGTATTTCCGAGCTTACCGAGCTGACGGTATTCCTCGGGAAGAGTCTGGAACTCAACCTTCTTGAATGCAGGCTTAGCTGCCTTAGCTGCGTTCATAACCTCGGTGTACTTTGCAAGGATCTCTTCGTTAGTCGAAAGTCCCTCAAGTCCGCCTGAAGCCGCATTATTATCTCCGCCCTGCTGAGCGTCGCCGCCCTGCTGGTTATTATCGCCGGTCTGAGTACCGGTCTGCGTTCCTGTCTGGGTTCCTGTCTGAGTGCCGGTCTGTGTTCCTGTCTGAGTGCCGGTCTGTGTTCCCGTCTGAGTGCCGGTCTGTCCGCCGTTGCTTACAGCTGCGGAACCGGTCTGCATGGAAGCTACCTTGTAACAGCACAGCGCGCTCGTCGCCATGGAAACGCAGATAGCAATAACTGCGACCACGGACAAAAGCTTAGTGAGAACGGGTGCGTCGTACTCGTAGTATTTTTTCATAAAAAGTTTACCCCTTTCATGGATTCCAACTATCCAATGATTTCATGTTTTTAATAATTAAAAAACTGCTTGTATTAAATTTACAACAAAATTAAGAGAATGTCAAGATTAAAAAACAGAAAATATTATCCTATTAACATATTTTCTTGATTTAACCCTGTTTATTTATACTTTATACACAACTTGGCAACATTTGTATTGAAAAGTTGTCAATTTTCTATCATTCTCTTAAGAGATTTTAATCCTGATAAAACACCTTTTTCGCAGTCCTCCATACCCTCGAATTCGACGGTTATCCATCCGTCGTAACCCTCGGACATGAGAGTGTGCAGACACTGGTATACGGGAATATCCCCGTGACCGATAATTGCGCCCCTTAAATACGTTCCCCCTCTCGTCTTAAAGAATCCGTCCGCAAAAAACGGCGCATTACCGCTTCTTACATAAAAATCCTTTGCGTGAACGTGAAAAGCGTACGGCGCGAGTCTGCCGACAGCCTCGACACTGCTCTCGTCCGCGCACGCAAAATTTCCTATGTCGATAAGAAGTCCGAAGTTTTCATCCGCGACGGAATTCACAAGTTTTTCCACGCGTCTGCTCTCCTGCGAGAAAAATCCGTGATTTTCGACGGTCGTTTTAATTCCCTTTGTCTTCGCGTAAGCGGTAACCTCACGGCATCCTCTTACAAGCGCGGGCAGAGCGTCGTCAAAGCCTCTGAATCCGCGTTTGTCCCTGTCAAATCCGCCGGTCGCGTCGTGGCGCATGACTTTAACGCCGAGAACCTCGGCAACGTCGACTTTTTTCTTAACTCTTTCGATTTCCCTTTCGAGATTTCCGTCAGAGCCGTTCAGAAAATCCGCGCCGACGGTATAGCTTGAAACCTCAAGCCCCGCTTCATCGCATTTTTCTTTTAAAACTTTTGCATACTCAATTTCGCTCATTCCCTCAGGCGGGGTAATGTCGACAAATTCAACGCCGTCAAAGCCCTGCTCCTTTGCAAGAAGAATACAGTCCTCAAGCGTTTTTTTACCCGACGAGGTCAGCTGTGAATAGCTGTACATGCTTACGGAATACTTCATTTTTTATTTCCGCTCCTGTTTTTTATTTTGTCCCAATATTCTTTAGCCGCCTGCTCGTTCTTATTGTCCCCGAATTCGTAGTAGACGGTATCTTTTATAATGTCGGGCAGATACTGCTGTTCGACCCAGTGATTTTCGAACGCGTGCGGGTACTTATAAAACTGCCCCTTTACCTTTGCGTCGGCGCCGTCGTAATGCATATTCTGAAGCTGTCTCGGCACGGGGCCGTATTTGCCGTTTTTAAGGTCAGCCGAAGCCGTATTAATCGCCTCGTATGCGGAATTCGACTTAGGCGAATTGCACACGAGAATAACCGCGTCTGCCAGCGGAATCCGAGCCTCGGGCAAACCGACCTGCAAGGCTATATCAACCGCAGATTTTACTATCGGAATAATCATCGGGTATGCAAGTCCCACGTCCTCGCACGCACAGACAAGAAGCCGTCTGCACGCAGAGGCAAGGTCGCCCGCATCCAGAATTCTCGCAAGATAATGAACCGCCGCGTTCGCGTCCGAACCGCGCATAGACTTCTGATAAGCCGATACGAGGTCGTAATGCTCGTCGCCCTCCTTATCGTATCTAAGGGACGTTTTCTGCGTCAGCGTCAGTGCGTTCGCCATCGAAATAACGCGTTTTTCGCCCTCCTTTGGCGTTTTCGAGCTCAAACACAGCAGTTCGACTGTATTAATCGCCTTTCTGACATCGCCTCCGCACCCGTAGGAAACGTGCCTGATAACGCCGTCCTCAATATCGAGTTCACATTTTAAATCCTGAGCCATAACCGAGAACGCACGTTCTATCGCCGGAACGATTTCCTCGGGCGTCACCGTTTTAAATTCAAAAACCGTCGAACGGCTCAAAACCGCGGAGTAGACGTAAAAATACGGATTTTCCGTAGTCGAGGCTATAAGCGTTATCGAGCCGTTCTCAATATATTCAAGAAGCGACTGCTGCTGTTTTTTATTAAAATACTGAATCTCGTCAAGGTAGAGAAGAATTCCGTTTCGCGCGTGGAACGTATCTATCTGCGAAACTATATCGCGTATGTCGGAGATGGACGCGCTCGTGCCGTTTAATTTATATAATTTTTTATCCGCCGAGTCCGCTATAATCCGGGCGACGGTCGTTTTACCGACTCCCGACGGACCGTAAAATATCATGTTCGGAATTTCTCCGCTCTCTATGATATTTCTAAGCGGGGCATTTTCGCCGATAAGGTGCCGCTGACCGACGATTTCGTCAAGAGACGCGGGTCTTATCCTGTCCGCAAGAGGCTGAGCCACTTTCTTTTCCTCCGTAATATATATGATTGTTTTTTCAATTTAATTTTATCATATATACATATAATTTTCAACATAAAAAACGGTTTGCAGTTCAAAATCCGCAAACCGTTTTATTAAAAAACTTATTTAAGTCTCTCGACAAGATCTCTGAACACTCTTTCGACGGTAAAGCAGATATCCTTACCGAGCGAATTCGTCTCATGGTAATGATTTCTGTCGAATCTGTCGTGAACGCTCGAGAGATACGCCTGCGTCGGGTGAAGAACGGAGTCGTTCGGAGCGACGACATAGCCTGTCATATCGTTCGACACGCCGAATACCATAAGCGAATCGTCACCGCATATCCGGGCAAGAGGTTCGGGATTTATCTCGGGTCCGAGTCCTGTTGCCGAATCCTCCGCCGAAGCGTAACCGCCGTATACAAGCTCGCAGAAAAGCTCGCCGGGGAATATAAGTATCTTCTGACTGCCTATCTTCATATAAGTCATTTCCGTTCTGAGCGCTATGCCGACATTGCATCCCGGGTACGGGAACTTATCCGCCGTACAAACCTTTAATATAGGCATAAGCGCAAGAATACAGTTGTCGATAGGCGCGTAATATCTCTGCGAAATGAACGAAATCGAAGAATCAAGTTCGACGTCATTGTCAATTTTCAAAGCCGCCTCGCCGAGCATTTCTCCGCCCTTTTTCGTTCTAACGTATCTGTCATCATCAAGATCGGCTATATTCGCAGCCGCAATCGCTCCTACGGCGAAAAGAACGTTGACCTTCTTCGACTCGTTGATCTTTTCCCTCATAAAATAAGGATAATCCGCGCTGATTTTAGAATTTGCACCGCCCATAGTATTCGGATGAGCCGAATAATTCATAAACCACGTTTCGTTCGAGCCGTCGTCGGGAACGAAACGGAGTCTTGATAATTTATCGTTTACGACATACGGCGCCCTTCCGTCCTTTACAGCGTCGGGTACGTGAATATATCCCATATAAAGCTTACCGGGCTTTCTGTCATTATAAGCCTTGATACAAACGTCCTTAATACTTGCGAAAAGCTTTGCCATATAAGCCTTGTCAAGCCCCGTTCTCGGAAGTTTGCCCCAGTAGCCGACAGTGTCGATACCCGCGTGCGTATGCGTACAGCTTATGTCTATGTATTTACATCCCGACTCTCTGCAAAAATCGGAGAGCGAAGCTCTTATCTCGTTAACATCGTGACCGGTAAGACCGATAATATCACAGCTGACGAGCAAAATACCCTCATTTCCCTTACAGTCAAGCCACATTGCTCTGACAGTCGTGGGGTCGTAAACTCCCGTGACGAGATTGCCCATTTTGTAGCCCGCCATCCAGTATTTTTTCGCTGTTATGTCAGCGGGCATAACCTCCGCCATGGCATAACCGCACGAAAAACCGTCGTTTTTATCATTCTTAATATAGACAGGGTCGGCCTTGGGAATAGCCGGTGTACTCATCTTTTTCTGAAGCTTTCTGCCGTTCGAGGATGTGAACTTCAACGCAGCCTTAGCCGCAAGATCTGCAATGTCCATTGATATATATAACCTCTTTTAAAATTATTTATTTGTTTTTTCAAGCCACATGAGAACGTCCGCGAAAACGTTCTTTTTGTCCGTCTCGTTCAAAATCTCGTGTCTGTCGCCGGGATAGAGCTTCATCTCGACGTTATTATGTCCCGCACTAACGAGAGAATCGTAAACCTTCTTAACTCCCGCGCCGTATGAGCCTACGGGGTCGTCCTCGCCGGCTATAAGGAGTACGGGAAAATCGTTATTAAACGACGTGAACCATTCGGGGCGGTTTACTGTTATAAGGAGGTTGAAAAGATCTCTGTAGCCCGCGGCGGTGAAAAGGAATCCGCAGTATTTGTCGTCAATATATTTATCGACAATTGCATTGTCCTTTGTAAGCCAGTCAAACGGTGTTCTCTGCGGACGGCATTTTTTATTATAAGAACCGAACGCAATTTTATCTATAAGCTTTGATCTGTAATGAGAGCCTTTCTGCTTTATAATCATGTTTGCGAGCATGACTCCGACTTTCGCCCCGGGATTGGGTCCCGCGGTACCGCAGAAAACCGCGCCCTTAATTCCCGCAGAATAAAGCTGAGTATAATATCTTGCGATAAACGAGCCCATAGAGTGACCGAACAAAAAAACGGGAAGCTCTGGATATTTGTCCTTTGCAAGATCGGTAACGAGTTTTACGTCGTTAACGAGCGTTTTATATCCGTCCTTTTCTCCGAAATAGCCGAGTTCATCGTCATTTTTAACGCTCTTGCCGTGACCTAAATGGTCGTGAATAAACACTACGTAGCCCGACGACGTGAGGAAATCAATAAATTCCTCATATCTCTCCAGATGCTCCGCCATGCCGTGACATATCTGAACAATGCCCTTGACGTCAAGCTGGGTTGCCGAATAGTAAGACATAACGTTGAGTTCGGCAAGATGCGAACCCGACTCAATACTGTAATTTCTGCTGAGACTTATCATGGTTAATAATCCTCCCTGTCAAAGCCGGAAAATATATCCCGAAAAAAATACCTTAATAATTGTACCACAAAGAGAGCCTTAAAAAAATATTAAATTATTTAATTACTGATTTTTCGTCGCATTAAACAAACGTTCGTTCATTACTTTGTCTAATTCGACAATAAATTTTCATCATGACTTATGGTAAAATAGACATATATTTTAATATGTTTACGGAGAATTATTATGGAAAGAAAAACGGGATTTTTAAATTCGAATTCAATTAAGCTTATCGCCGTTTTTGCAATGACTGTCGACCATATCGCGTGGATGCTGTTCCCCGGATATCCGACGGATTTTCTGCCTGTTATAATGCACATAATCGGCAGAATCACGTGTCCGATAATGTGTTACTGCGTCGCAGAGGGTTTTCATTATACGAAAAACATAAACAAGTACACACTGCGTATGTTCCTGTTCGCTCTTATTTCGCACTTTGCATACATTTTCGCTTCGGAAAATTATACGGATTTTCATTCGTTTATTCCGTTTTATAACGGCGGTATTTTAAATCAGACGAGCGTGATGTGGTCGCTTGCATTCGGACTTGTAATGCTCAGAACGGCTTACAGCGAAAAAATAAAAAACAAGACTTTAAAAGTCCTGCTGATACTATTAATCTGCGTTCTCGCCCTGCCGAGCGACTGGAGCTGTGTGGCTTCCCTGTTCATATTATCGTTCGGAACCAACAGAAATAATTTAAAAATGCAGTCCGTTTGGCTGATAATATACGCCGCCGTTTACTCGCTCGTATACATTCTTGCGATAGATACGGTTTACGGAATACTTCAAATGTCCGTCGTACTCGCAATTCCGATAATATACGCATACAACGGCGAGCGCGGAAAGAACATTAAATTCAATAAATTCATGAAATGGTTTTTCTATATCTACTATCCGCTTCACCTGTTTATAATAGGAATTCTGAATCAATACGTTTTAAAATAGAATAACAAAAAAGCTGTAAACCGCAGATTCCGCGATTTACAGCCTTTTTTATTATTGTTTTATCGGTTATTCAACAGTAACCGTGCCGTCCTCTGAAACGGTAATCTTCATTCCCGTTTTAACGTAATCGAGGAATTCCTGTCCGAGATTGTCGACCGTCGGCATGGGGTTGTTCTCGTTCCATACTGCGGAGAGAACCGCGCCCGCTGCTGCGAGTGAATCGATAGGATGAGCGAACAGGAGACAAGCGGGAGTTCTGCCCATTACGTTTGCGCAGTAGAGAACCATTCCGCCTGTTGTCGAGCCTATGGTCTGGGGAAGACAGAGAGCCGTTCCCGCCATGGGCTTTTCGTATATATCGGCGTTGTTCTGATCTCCGCACTTAGCGGTCTTATCGCCGAACATGAGGCTGTGCTGAAAACTTGCGAGAGTGTTGAATCCGTTATGCGAAACGAGAGCCGTCGCTTCAGCTTTTCCGGGTACTACCGGTCTGCCTTTAAAAGTTTTCATCTCACTTTACCTCCTTTGTGATATAGTCGAGTATTTCGTCGCTCGTATAGTATCTTGCCGAAGTGTAAGTACGAAGCTTATTCGAGTTCGTAATTACGGGCTTCTTTCCGCAGAGCGGATTATTCATATACATAAGCGGGCAGATGTAGCTTAAAACTACGCCTGTCGTTTTGAGCTTAGCGGCGTGACCCGTTTTGTTAAACTTATCAACAACGTCGGGAGCGGCGGTGAATACGGTCGGAATCGAAACTTTTGCAAGTCCGTTCTTTCTTAAACCGTCATAAACCTTATCGGTCCACTCAATAAGCTGGTCGTACGTAAGGTGAGGACATCCGACAAAGCAAAGTTTGGGCTTTGCGTTCTTATCCTTCCAAATGACGGGGTAATTATCCTTAACTCTCTGAAGTTCCGCGTCGTCGATGACATAAGTCTGAGCGTTCTCTGCAATCAGTTTCTCGCCCTGCTCGACAGCCTCGGGAGTAAGATTTTCAACATGATACAGACCTACCGCGCCGTTTGAAGCGGTAGCCGCGCCGAAGTCTTTAAGATAAGCCTTAACGTCGTTGTTTATTTCGGTTCCTATCCATTTATCAAGACCCTTGATATACGGAACGTCCTCCATAACCTTCATACCTATAGCGGAGCCTAAAATCTGCGCCTCGGGCTTCTTGCTTGTCTTAACCTCGATAATCCACGTCGCTTTTCTGCCCTCGTCGGTAAGGAGTCCGAAGTACGGAACGAAGCCTACGATGGAGCCGAAAAGCTCAATGATACCGGAGTTACGGTTACATCTCGCGCCGAGTACGGAGTTTGCGAAAACAACCGCGCTCGATTCCGCCCACGAGAGAATCTCGCCTTTTTTCGGGGTGTTGCCTATCTCGTCAAGATAGCATGCGCAAGTGTAAGCGTTGTCGTTTACAAGACCCAATTTACGAAGCTGGGCGTCGTATCTGTCCTGCGCATTATACATAAATTTCTTAAATACAAGATTCTCTATAAGATTTGACGGAACGTTTTTATCGAGGGGCTTGGGGTCGACGGAAAATTTCTGCGACGAAAGAGCGCCCGCGTCGATAAGTTTATCCATAAGCTCGTAAACGGGCTTCATAACGCCGAGTCCGAAACTCGTTACAAGATGTCCCATTTTACTCGAAACGGGAACCATTTTCTCCGCACCGAAAGCCTCGCCGTAAAGAACGAGAGTCTTCATGACCTTAGCCATGGTCTCGCCTTTTTTACCGTCAAGGATATCCTGCTGCTCCGGAGTCAGAGCCATTTTTGTTTCAGCCATAAAACGATTATCCTTTCTCTCTTTTTTAATCCGAACGTTAAATTATCAGATAGAACGCGCCTTGCGGTACGCACTTCGTACAGCCTCGAATACTCTCGCGCCCTTGAAGCTGTCGCCGACGTTGAAGATTTCGCTTGCGGCGTGCTCCTTTACGCAGTCGTAATAAATATCGATTGCGCTTCTGTTTCCTGCCGCTAAAACGACCATATCAGCCTTAAGCTCGCGGGTAACGGGCTCGTTCTTGATAGGTCTTAACGCGTCCATGGGATTCTCTACGTTCTCGGGAAGAATCGGAGACCATGTGATGTAGGGATTGGGAACGTTCTTGTTGACATTCTGTTCAACGACAATCTTTCCGTCCTCTACCTTCTTAAGCGTAGTCATGTTAAGAAGCTCAACTCCGCCCTCCTCAAGGTAATGAATAAGATGTCCTCTGTTTGCGGTACATGCATGGTTCATGATGTACTTATCCATCTCAACGACCTTAACGTTCTTGTTAAGCTCATATCTTAATACGTAAGCCGTCTCCGCGCCTACTACGCCGCCGCCGATAACGACGATATCCTCAGCGTCCTTAACGATATTATGGTCGTTGAGAACGTCAACGGCAAATACGACGTTTTTATTGTTAATACCCTCGACGGGAGGTCTGTTCTGAACGGTACCGGCAGCGATAACGATAGAATCGTAGCCCTTTTCTTTAAGGGACTGCGCGTCTGCGGCGGTATTCATAAACAATTTGAAGTTTTCGTTCTTTTCAAGCTTAGCGACTACGCCTTTAAGGTAATCGAGATAATTCTTGAATTCATATTTAATCATAGGCTTGCTTCCGGGGATAACGCTTCCGCCGATTTCGCCCGATTTTTCGTAAAGGTCGACCTTATGTCCTCTCTTGATAAGAGTGTCGGCTGCAACGATACCCGCAGGACCCGCGCCTACGACTGCGACTTTCTTAATAACGTCAGCCTTCGGAATTTCGGGAGAATACTCCTCCTCGAATGCCGTTCTCGGGTTAACCGCGCACTGGGGATGTCCGCCCTCGACGAACTCGTTGAGACAAGCCTCCTGACATCCGATACAGGGTCTGATATCGCTTACCTTACCCGCGTATGCCTTGTTGCACCATTCAGCGTCTGCAAGGAGAGGTCTGCCGAGCATTATCATGTCGCACTTACCGTCTCTCAACGCCTTTTCGGCAAAGTCGGGATAACCGAGCTTACCTACAGCTACGACGGGAACTTCGAGACCCATATTCGATTTAATATTATTATCCGCAAAATATTTCTTTGCAATCTCGGAGATGTCAAGGAAGCATCCCGAGGGCATTGATGAAGGCGGATGCGGAAGCCACCAGTTGTCGTAGCATCCGAGGTCGACGTCGAACATATCAACGCCCGCTTCAACAAGCTTTCTCATGTATTCGAGAGTTTCCTCAATCTTTCTTTCGTTCTTGAACTTTTTAAGAGGACTTACGTTGTCCATCTTCGCCTTATACGTAGCGTTGAGCATGAGCGAAAGGTCGATTCTGTACATAATCGGGAAGTTCGCGCCTACTCTGCGGCGGATTTCCTTAACCATCTCAATACCGAATACGGTCGGGTCGGCGAATTTGCCGAGTTTTCTGTGGTTGAACGCCTTATTCGTAATCTGCTCTATGAGATAGCCCTCGTGGCCGTGAAGATATACGCCGTCGAGATTGCATGCCTTAGCGTCCGCACTGCCCTGACCTATCTTTTTGATAATCTTGTTAAGACTCATATCCGAAAGTCTTAAACAAGGAACGTCCTTCATATACCAGTTGGGATTAAACGACGCGCTTCTGGGAAGTTTAAGCTGGTTCGTAAGACATTGGGGATTTCCTACCCTGCCGAGACCTGCCGTAAGCTGAATAAATATCGCACTGCCGTGAGCGTGGCACATACCCGCAAGATCACGCCAGGGGGCGAAAACCGTACGGCTTCTGTCGATACGGGGGAAGTAAGTAAGATCGCCCAGTTCTATAAGAGACTTATCGATTCCGTATGTAACGGGTATAAGTCCGGTCGTGATAAGACCCACTCCGCCTTTGGCTCTCTCCTCAAAATACTTGAGCATTTTCTCGTTGGGACGACCTGTTTCGTCGCACATGCAGATGTTGCCCATGGGAGCCATGACAAGGCGGTTTTTAAGAGTCAGCCTGTTTACGCGGACAGGGGAAAACATATTGTCATAGGGGTAAAGATTGCTCGTCATCGACGGCATTTCATAGCCCTTATTCCACCAATCAGCGTAATCGGAAGCTAACTGCGTGAGTTTTTCTTCATAATTCATTTAGCAAAACCTCCAAAAAAATCGCTATTTACTTTTAAAGTATATCATATATTTTACTAATATATCAATAGGAAAATAAAAAAATTGTTAAAAAATAATCAATCTTATCAAACCGCGATAAACGCTTTGACATTATCGAAATTCATATTTTCAATATCTTTTTTATCAATTAAGAAATACAGATATCCGCTGTCCTCGAATTCCAATGTAAAATCCTTTCCCGCGAACGAATCTATGCATAATAGCAGAGAATATCCGTCGGGTACTCCGTAAGTATCTTCGGTTTCGGGCGCGTCGCCGAACGCCTGATGAAGCGCGGAATTAAACGCGTTTTCATCGTTCGAAAAATCCATCCGAAGCTCCGAAAATCCGACCTCGTTCCCGTCCTCGTCGACAATCTCGCCGAACTGCAAATCGGAATTATCGGCGTCGGAAAATCTTACGGCAAAATATCCGTCCGGCTGTAATCCCGCGCTGATGCAAGGCTCGTCATCAAACCCGAGCGGGGCGGTCAAACAGCCGAAGAAATAGAGAATTCCGTTCTTTTTAAACACATTTTTGCCGGGGTCGATGTCGTCCGTTCGAATCTGACAGATAAAATCCATGTCGTATCCGTCCGCGTCAACCGGCCAGTCGAAATCCTCCGTTATATGAGGCGCGCCCCAAAATTTGCTTGCGCCTATTTCGCATTCTTTTTCCGTTGTTCCGATATATACGGCTTCGGATAATTTATTTAAGTTAATCATAGTATAAAACCTCTCCGATTATTTTTTTCCATTCGGCTGTAAGAACGTCTGAATTTTTCACTGCGTTGGCGGGACTTGTAGACGGCAGAAGCACAGCCTCGATATTTGTTTTGGGCAGAATATATTTTTTATAAAGCCTATATGCCGTCGTTCCGTTTGTAAAAACGCGGTCGATACGGCTGTTTTTTATTATAAACCCGATATCGTTTGCCTTAATGTTTTTAATCGACGAATCGGACGAGCCGACTATGTCGCACGAAGCGATAACATCCCATAATGCAACGTTGTGTTCAAGAAGCATTTTTTTCTTATCGTCAATCGTTTCGGGCTTTTTACACCCTAAAATATTTGACATTACCGTCCAGAATCTGTTTCTCGGATGAGCGTAGAAAAACATTTCATCCCGCGACTTTACGGACGGAAAACTGCCGAGAATTAAGATTTTCGAATTTTCATTCCAAACCGCGTCAAACGGATGGTCTATTCTCCTATATTCGCCCACGCCGAACACCTCGATTATAACTTACAATACAATAACCCGAAAATCAAAATTAAGATACATAAAAAGCAGCCGTCAAATGAATGACGGCTGCAAAATTTCATCTGTAAATCGGCTGCCAATTATTCGCCGGCTTTTTCTGCCTCAGCCTGTGCGAGAAGATCATCAATCGAAACTGCTACGGGCTCGTCATCCTCAACAACAGCCTCTTTAACGTCAGCCGAAGTCTCTTCGGGAGCAAGGAGAGCTCTGATAGAAAGACTTACATGCTTCTTCTCAAAGTCAATAGCGGTAATCATAACCTTAACGGTATCACCGATATTAAGCTCGTCCTGGGGCTTGTCGATTCTTTTGTTTGAAATCTGAGAAATGTGGATAAGACCCTGGATGTGAGGAATGATCTGAGCAAATGCACCGAACGTGGTAAGAGAAACGATCTGTACGTCGATAACAGAACCTACGGGGTAATCTCTCTTGAGAATCTCCCACGGGCTGTCCTCAATCTTCTTATAACCGAGAGAAATCTTCTTGTTCTCCATATCAAGATTCTTAATGTAAACCTCGATAACGTCGCCGGTGTTTACAATCTCGGAAGGATGTTTAATTCTGTTCCAGGAAAGTTCGGACTTATGTACAAGTCCCTCTACTCCGCCGATGTCAACGAATGCGCCGAAATCGGTAAGGTTCTTAACGGTACCGGTGTACTTCTGACCAACCTCTGCCTGTGCCCAGAAAGCCTCCTTCTGAGCCTTAAGAGCCTCGCGGGCTACGGAATTTATCGAACCTACGACTCTTCTTCTTCTCTTATCAACGTCGATAACTCTGAACTCAACCTCCTTGTTAAGAAGATCGGCAAGATTATCGCGTCTTGAAAGAAGTGCCTGTGAAGCGGGGATGAATACCCTCGTACCGTCGGAGATAACGATAACGCCCTTTTCAAGAATCTCAACGACAGTGCCCTTGAGAATTTCTTTTGAATCGAGAGCGTCTACGACCTTAGCCCAGTTCTGCTGAGCGTCGTAACGCTTCTTGGAAAGCATAACGGTGCCTTCCGCGTCGTTTGTTTTCATAATAATAAGATTGAGCTCGTCGCCGACATTAACGCAGTCGGCAGGATTGCAATTGGGGTCTGCACTGAATTCCTCGTAAGGAATATAACCTGTCTGCTTTCTTCCTATATCGACCTGAATCTCGGTGGGAGTAACGCGAAGAACGACTCCGACTACCTTCTGATCAGAATTAAGACTCTTAAGCGATTCCTCAAGCGCCTGCTCAAATGACATTTCCGAATCCTCGACTGCCTGTCCTGCGGCAACCTCCGACTCGATGGGGTTTATAATTTCGGACATGGATTTTAGTACCTCCTTTATTATGCAAACGGGTGTGGACGCACCCGCTGTAACGCCGATATTACGGCAGCCGGTGAAATCGATATTCTTAACTTCGCCGGCAGATTCCACGAGGTAAGTTTTACAATTCGCCTCGCAGACATTTTTCAGCTTCTGCGTATTGGAGCTTATCTTGCCCCCTATTACGACCATTATATCACTTTGGGCTGACAGATTGCAAGCCTCTTTTTGTCTTTTTGCAGTAGCATTGCATATTGTATCAAATATTTTTGCATTTGTACAGTATTTTTTTACAATTTCGCAAATTTTTTTGAATTCAATGGACGAAAAAGTGGTTTGAGCAACCAAAAACAATTCCTTTTTAGGGTCAAAACTCCCATTTTTTAGCATTTCAAGCAATTCTTCCGCGCTTGAAAATGTAAAACTCTCGCCGTGGGCGTAGCTTCTAAAGCCCATCACTTCGGGATGAGAGCCGTCTCCGGCGATTAAAAGAGGGCGTTCGGGCGTCGAATTTTCATTTACGATATTTTGAATTTTCTTAACGAACGGACACGTCTGGTCGGAAAAACCGCGGTTTAATTTAAGAATTCTTTCATAAACAGTTTTAGTAACGCCGTGTGTTCTGACGACAAGTTCATATCCGTCGGGGAGCTGTTCGGGCTCGTCGATTATCAGAGCGCCCCTGTTTTCGAGCTGTTTTATAAACGCGGGATTGTGAATAAGAGGTCCCAGCGTCGCAACCTTTTTTCCTTCGTTTAATAAATTTTCGACGGCGGTCACGGCTCTGTTGACACCGAAGCAGAATCCCGCCGATTCGGCTACCTTTATATTAACCATATAATACATTCACCCTTTTATGTACGATACGATTTTATCGACGGCTTCTTCTATCGTCATATACGACGAGTCAATCAGCACCGCGTCGTCTGCCTGCTTTAAAGGCGCAGTTTCACGGTGAGAGTCGTTATAGTCGCGCTCCTTAATCTCGGCGAGAACCGTCTCGTAATCTGCGGGTATGCCTTTTTCTTTAAGCTCCTTACAGCGTCTGTCGGCTCTGATTTCGGCGGAAGCGGTGAAAAAGAATTTATACTGCGCGTCAGGCAGAATTACCGTTCCTATATCCCTGCCGTCCATGAGACAGTTGTTCTTTTTCGCAATATCTCGCTGTAATGAGAGCAGAAACTCCCTGACCTCGGGAATTGCCGAAACCGCGGAAGCCGCCATTGACGAAGCCGGCAGTCTTATCTCCTCGCTTACGTCCTCACCGTTTAAAAATACGTGCTGACTTCCGTCGACGAATCCGAGAGAAACGTCGATATCGTCAAGCGTGGCTTTAACCTCCTCCGCGTCCTTCGGGTCAATACCCTTTCTAAGAGCGTTAACGCCTACCGTTCTGTACAACGCGCCCGTGTCGACGTAAATAAATCCGAGCTTCTTAGCCGCCGCCTTTGCGACCGTGCTTTTGCCCGCGCCGGCGGGCCCGTCTATCGCTACATTTATCATTATAAAAATCTCCTGCAATATATTGTATTTTAAAATTAAATATCATAATTAAACGCTTCTGCCCGCAAGCACGCCCGTGGAAAAAGCTATCTGCAAATTAAATCCGCCCGTGTATGCGTCAACGTCAATAACCTCGCCTGCAAAGAATAAATTATCGATAATTTTGGAACGCATGGTTTTCGGGTCGATATCGCGCACGTCGACTCCGCCCGAGGTCACGATGGCCTCGTCGATGGGTCTGAAGCCTTTTACCGTGACCGGCATGGCTTTCAGAACACTTACAAGCTCGTGACGTGTTTCGCGCGTTATCTGATTCGTCCTCAAATCCGAAGGAATCCCGCATATATCTATTATAACGGGTATTAATTTTCTCGGCAGCAGATTCGACAGCGCGTTAACAGCCGCCTTATTCGAAAACTCCGAAAAATCACGCTGAATCCGCCTGTCGAGTTTGTCAAAATCGAGCGCGGGCTTTAAGTCTATATTAATAGTATAACGTCCGGGATTTCCGTCCTTAATATGCGAACTCGCGCTTAATATAACAGGGCCCGAAACGCCGAAATGAGTAAACAGCATCTCGCCGAAATCACGGTAAACCTCCGTAAATTTCTCGTTATCATAGACGGAAATCTCTATATTTTTAAGCGAAAGCCCCTGAAGAGACTTGCACCATTCCTCCTCGCATTCAAGCGGAACGAGTGACGGTTTTATCTGAGTAATTCTGTGTCCGATTTTTGAGGCGAGCATATATCCGTCGCCCGTGGAGCCCGTGAGAGGATAGGACTTTCCGCCCGTCGCAATTATAAATGACGACGCGTAATATTCATTTTTATCCTCGTCGGTCACGCTTATTATTTCGCCGTTTTCGACTTTTAAATCAACAATTCTGCCGTGTTTAATTTTAACGCCGTTCTGATTTATGTATTTTCTCAGCGCGTCAACTATATCGGAAGCCTTGTCTGACTCCGGAAAAACCCTGTTTCCGCGCTCTGTTTTAAGCGTTACGCCGAGCGATTCGAAAAGCTCCATGGTGTCCTCGGGCATGAAACGTGAAAATGCGCCGTACAGAAATCTGCCGTTCGTCGGCACGTTTTCTATCAATTCATTGAGCATATAACAGGCGTTGGTAACATTGCACCTGCCCTTGCCCGTTATCATCAGTTTTCTGCCGATTTTTTCGTTTCGCTCTATGAGCACAACGCTTTTACCGCGTCTGCCCGCTTCGGCGGCGGCGACAAGTCCCGCAGGGCCTCCGCCTATTACCGCGACGTCATATTTCATATATTATTATTCTCCCGTTTTTTATTTAACAACCTGCACGCTCTCGCTGTAAACGTACGGAAGCGGGTCTACTCTCGTTCCGTTTATCCATACCTCAAAATGAAGGTGATATCCCGTCGAGTTTCCCGTCGTTCCGATTGACGACAGCTGTTGTCCGGCGACTACGTAATCGCCGACCGATACTTTAAATGAATTATCAAGCGCGTGCGCGTAAAGAGTCATGATTCCGTTTCCGTGGTCAATCTTAACATAATTGCCCCAGCTGTAGTGATACTGCGCGGTAACAACGTAGCCCGCCGCCGCGGCAACAATAGGTCTGCCCCTGCACGAACCGCCGTCGCTTGAGATTATATCAATACCTGCGTGGAGACGTCCGCTTCTGTAACCATAGCCCGAACTTAATCTGAAACAGTTCTGCGGAGCCGGCCAGAGGAACACGCCTCCGAAACTCTTTGTATATTTTAATACGGACGGAATCTTCGTACCTATCGCAACTCTTTTTGCAACGGCTTCCTTGACGGTAAATCTTGAAATTTCGTCCTTGCCGATTTCCTCGCCGTCCTCGTCGTAGGATATCATTTCGGTAACCTGATCTACGCCCTGCGAGCCGTCCTTTAAAACAAGCGAACTGCCGTTATAAAGCGACGTAGAATTAATATTTACCGTCTCAAAAGGAACCGAAACCGTATACACGTTAACCCTTTTCGCAGTAAACGTTACGGGGCACTCTCCCCTTTTGACAACGAGAACCTCGCCCTCGGACGGTTCTTTCTCTTTATCAGCAGAAGGATTCAGCTTCATAAGCTTTTCGAGACTGATTCCCGACTTTGCCGCCGCGTTTTCGTATGTGTCGTTCTTTGAACACGTATAAGTTTTATCGTCCGTCACGGGCGTCATAAGATATTCATAAAGCTCGTCCGCCGTCATTTTTATACTGTCGGAATCGGGATACAGTCCGTATTCGAAAACAATATCCTCATTAAATGAATATGTATACCCGGGATTTTTCTGATTCTTATTATTTAATATTCTGTCGAATACTCCCTTGGCTTCGTTCTGCGACGGGGAAACGCATATGAATTTACCGTCGATAAACACACCGCATCCGTCAGACGCTTCGGACGGCGACGCCTTTAAAAGCGCGGAGTATATTACGGACTCACTGCTGAGATACGTCACCGGAACGACCGCGACTTTATACTCACCGTCACCCGCTTTTTCGCCCGCGTACGACATACGTTCATCCGCTCTCGCCTTTGCCGACAGGTAAACGCTCTCGTCCGTTATGTACCCTGCGGTCTCGCCGTTTACCGTAACCTTCAGCGCAAAACATAGCATGTCGGCGTTGAGCAATGCCGTAAGCATAGCAACGATAACAACTGCGACAACGGCGCAGTTTCCGATATAGCGAAGCAGTGCGCCGTGCTTTTTCTTAAGCGCGGTAAAGCAGTCTGAGTAACTTATGTTTTCACCCGTCTTACGGCGTTTTTTTACGCTTTTCATTTCGAAGAACAGGCGCGAAATGTCTGTTACTCCCGCCTTTATTTTTCTTACGATATACATAACGACGGATTTCAGCACGCCGTATATCATTATAAATACCTTTTTGACAGAGCGGAAAACCGTACGTTTAAAGAAACCGCCCGTCTTCTTAACGGCGGAAATAAACATGCTTCCTATAAGGCATATAAAATATGTAAACGAATCGTCTCTCATATATAAGACGCCTTTCCGTGTAAAATCTGCAATTCAAGGCTATTATACAGCATAATTAAAAAAAACTCAACCGATAATTATTTACTCTTCGTCGGTATAATTTTCAAAATAACGCTTGCAATATATGATTATATATGCTATAATACATACGGTAATCAGTTAGGATTTGACTTTTGAGTGGGGTAACCCGCTCTTTTGTTTTGTTTAAGGAGGATTTGATTTGTCCGCAAAAAAAAATACGGTTTCCGTCATTTGGGACATTGCCGCCCCGATAGCGGAAAATCTCGGGCTGATACTTTGGGACGTCCGTTTTCAGAAAGAGGGCGCGAACTGGTACTTAAGAATTTTCATCGACAAGGACGGCGGAGTGTGCATGGACGACTGCGTAAACATGTCGCATGCGCTTGACGAACCGCTCGACGCTCTCGACCCGATAGAGCAGAGCTATTCTCTGCAGGTCTCGTCTCCCGGAATTGAACGCGATCTTATAAGAGACGAGCATTTTATACGTTACATAGGCTCTGATATAAAACTCAGACTTCCCCGCGCCGTCGACGGCAGACGCGAATTTTCCGGCGTTCTCGAAAAATACGAGGACGGGAAAATAACCCTCAGAGAAGAAGACGGCAACAGTATAACCGTCGATAAAAAGGAAACCTCATGGGTTCGCCTCGACGATTTCAAGGGTTTTGATTGATAAACAGAATTACCGAAAGGACTGACAGGAAAATGAATAAAGAATTTTTCGACGCGGTCAACGCTCTTACAAAAGAGAAGAACATTTCCGCCGCGCATCTCTACGAAAAAATAGCGAACGCAATCGTCGTAGCCGCCCGTCATAACTTTGACACAAAAGAGGGCATTTACTGCGACATCGACCCCGTAAAACAGACGGTCGACCTTTATATGAGAAAGAATGTCGTCGAGGAACTCGACAACTGGGACACCGAGCTTACTGTTGAGGAAGCTCAGGAGTACAAACCCGGCGCAGTCGCGGGCGACGTTATTATTATCCCGCTCGAAATAGACGATTTCGGCAGAATCGCCGCGCAGACGGTTAAGCATGTAATCCGTCAGGGCATAAGAGAGATTGAGCACGGACAGGTACTCGAGGAGTTCCAAAGTAAGAATCAGGAACTTGTAACCGCTAAGGTAATAGGCACCGACCCGAAGACGGGAAGCCTTACTCTCGAAATAGGCAAGGCAGAAGCGATTCTTCCCAAGAATGAGCAGATTCCGGGCGAGACATTCGAACCGGGCGATTTATGCAAGGTTTACATTGTTGATGTTAAGGATACGGAAAAAGGTCCCAAGGCTATGATTTCGAGAACGCATCCCGGACTTGTAAAAAGACTGTTTGAATCCGAAGTTCCCGAGATTTACGACGGAATCATTGAAATCAAATCCGTTTCGAGAGAGGCAGGTTCGAGAACAAAGATTGCCGTTTACTCAAAGGATCCCGACATCGACCCCGTAGGCGCATGTATCGGTCCCCGCGGCGCGAGAGTCAACAACATTGTAAGCATGCTCGGCGGAGAAAAAATAGACATAGTAAAATACTCAGAGGATCCCGCCGAATTCGTAGGCGCGGCGCTCGCACCCGCGAAGATTCTCGCCGTTGACATTTTAAGCGAGTCGGGCAAATCGTGTCAGGTCACCGTTCCCGATACTCAGCTTTCGCTCGCCATAGGCAACAAGGGTCAGAACGCAAGACTTGCCGCAAAGCTCACGGGCTGGAAAATCGACATAAAGCCCGAAAGCGGTTTCTATAAACCCATTTCACTTTAATTAAATCATCGGGGAGGTAATCAAATGCAGCAGAAAAAAATTCCCATGCGCAAATGCATCGGCTGTAACGAAATGAAGCCGAAAAAAGAGCTTATTCGCATCGTGCGCTCGCCCGAGGGCGAATTCGACCTCGACGTTACGGGCAAAAAGTCGGGCAGAGGCGCGTATATATGCAAAAATCCCGAGTGCTTTGCTCTCGTCAAAAAGGGCAGAAAACTCAACCGCTCGTTTGAAACCTCGGTACCCGATGAAATTTACGATAAACTTGAATCGGAGTTGAACGGAATTTGACAGACCCGTTTTTATCATTTTTAGGTCTTTGCCGAAGAGCAAACGCTCTGAAAATCGGGCACGATGCGGTAAAGGACGCAGTCAGAGGTTCGAAGGCTGAACTCGTTCTTCTGTCCTCGAACGCATCGGAAAGACTCGAAAAAGAAATCAGAAATTTATCTAATACAATAAACGTCGTCAGAACCGACCGTTCAACAGACGATATCGGCGCGAGTATCGGCAAACGAGCCGGAATTCTCGCCGTAACGGACAAAAACCTTGCGTCCGCGGTTATCAAAAAATATGAGGAGGGCATGAAACATGGCAATTAACCCCGTAAAGTATAAAGTTTGCGATGTCGCAAAAGATTTTAACATAAAGAGTAACGAGATTATCGATACTCTCAATCCTATTTCCGAAAAACCGAAAAAGGCGCAGACTGCGCTTACAAACGACGAGCTTGACATTATATTCGAAAAAATAACGAACGACAATCAGGTCGAGAGTTTCGACGAATATTTCAAGGTAACGGCGCAGGCTCCCGTCTCCGCAAAGAAAAACAAAACAAAAGAGCCGGCTCCCGTCGATGAAAAATCCGAGGGCAAAAAGGACGATAAGAAAAACGCCGACAATAAACCGGACGATAAAAAGTCCAAGCCGCAGACTCAGAACACGGAAAAATCGAAGCCTTTCGAGAAGCGCGCCAACAAACAGAAAGATAAGCCCATGCAGTCGAGAACTAAGGGTGACGTAAGAACCGTCGACACGAGAAGCAGTAATGTAGAACTCGACAAGTACAACGAGAAATACGAGAATATCGCTCCCGAGTCAGCTCGTCTTAAGGACAATCAGTCTTCAAAGAAACAGAAGATAAATCAGAAGTCAAAGCAGTACAAAAAGCAAGGCATGCGTTCCGGCAGAAAAGAGACCGAGGCTGAGCGTCTTGCACGTATTGCCGAGGAAAGAGCAAAGAAGCATATCACAATTCAGGTTCCCGACGAAATCACGGTCGGCGATCTCGCTCTTAAATTAAAAGTCACGGCTTCCGAAGTTATTAAGAAACTTTTCGCATACGGAATAATGGCTTCAATCAATGAGGTTATAGATTACGATACTGCGGAAATCGTAGCGACCGAACTCGGCGCAAAGGTCGAAAAAGAAGTCGTTGTCACTATCGAAGAAAAGATTATCGACGACTCCGTCGACGCGGACGAAAATCTCGAACCGAGAAGCCCCGTCGTATGCGTTATGGGACACGTCGACCACGGTAAAACTTCAATTCTCGACGCTATAAGACATACGGACGTTACAGCTACCGAGGCGGGCGGAATCACCCAGCATATCGGTGCGTACAGAGTAAACGTAAACGGCTCACCCATTACATTCCTCGACACTCCCGGACACGAAGCGTTCACTTCAATGAGAGCGAGAGGCGCTATGGCTACTGATATCGCGGTTCTCGTTGTCGCAGCGGACGACGGTATCATGCCTCAGACTATCGAGGCTATTCACCATGCAAAAGCCGCGGGCGTTTCCGTTATCGTCGCTATTAATAAAATGGATAAGCCCGGCGTTACCACGGACAGAATTCTTCAGCAGTTAACAGAGTATGAGCTTGTCCCCGAGGAATGGGGCGGAGACACTATCTGCGTTCCCGTCTCCGCAAAAACGCACATGGGAATAGACAAGCTTCTTGAAGCCATACTTCTCGTAGCCGAGATGAAAGAACTCAAGGCAAACCCGAACAGGGCCGCAAAGGGTATCGTTATCGAGGCAAGACTCGACAAGGGCAGAGGTCCTATCGCGACGCTTCTCGTTCAGAACGGTACGCTTCACTCGGGCGATATTATCGTCGCAGGTACCGCTGTCGGCAGAGTCAGAGTTATGACCGATTATAAGGGTAAAAAGGTCAAGGAAGCAGGTCCCTCCGTTCCCGTTGAGATATCCGGACTTGCAGAGGCTCCGCAGGCGGGCGATATATTCGACGCAGTTTCGGACGAAAAACTTGCAAGAGAGCTTGTCGAGCAGAGAAAGCAGTCGGCGAAAGAAGCGCAGTTCAACGCAGTTCAGAGAGTTACGCTTGATAACCTGTTCTCGACTATTGAAGCGGGCGAGCTCAAGACTCTTAATATAATCGTAAAAGCGGACGTTCAGGGTTCGGTAGAGGCTGTTAAGCAGAGTCTTGAAAAGCTTTCGAACAACGAGGTAAAGGTAAGCGTTATCCACGGCGGAGTCGGCGCAATCAACGAATCTGACGTTATGCTTGCTCAGGCTTCGGATGCTATTATTGTCGGATTCCATGTCCGTCCTGACCCCGTAGCACAGGCAAACGCCGAGAGAGACCACATTGAGATGCGTATGTACAGAGTCATCTACGACTGCATCGAAGATGTTGAATCGGCTATCAAGGGTATGCTTGCTCCCAAGTTCAGAGACGTTGACCTCGGACGAATCGAAGTCAGAAGCGTATTCAAACTTTCCAGCGTCGGAACCATCGCCGGCGGTTACGTTCTCTCGGGCAAAGTTTCGAGGAACGCGAAAATCAGAGTCGTACGCGACGGTATAGTTGTCGCCGAGGACGAAATAGCTTCTCTCAAGAGATTCAAGGACGACGTTAAGGAAGTCGCTTCAGGCTACGAATGCGGTATCGGACTTAACAAGTTCAACGATATCAAAGAGGGCGACATCCTCGAGGCATACATCACCGAGGAATATAAGGATAAATAATTTTAATCTGTAAAAGGATGTATAAATATGTCGGTTTATAAAAACGACCGCACCGCCGAGGATATCAAACGCGAGATCACGGCGGTCATAAGAGAACTCAAGGACCCCAGAGTCGCGGGCAAAATGCTCACGGTTGTCAGAGTCGAGCTTGCAAACGACCTATCGTTCGGAAAGGTTTATATAAGCGCGTTCGACTCGATAGCGACCGCAAGGGAAGCCGTCAAGGGACTCGAACACGCGCAGGGACTTATCCGCCGTGAAATATGTTCGAGACTTCATCTGAGAAAGGCTCCCGAGCTTAAATTCATAGCTGACGACTCGGTCAGAGAGGGTATCGAACTTTTCAGAAAATACGATATGGCTAAAAAGGATGTTAAACATGAAGATAACGATTGACGCCGTATCGGATTTATTAAAAAGCATGGACGACGTGCTTATACTTGCCCACGAAAATCCCGACGGGGACGCCGTGGGCAGCGCGTGCGCGCTTTGCAGAGCGATGTTAAAACTCGGAAAGAACGCTAAGGTTTCAATCGAACGCGTTTCGAATAAGCTGTCCTATCTTCTCACAGATGTTCCGACAGGCGATTTTGATTATAAATACGTCGTCGCAGTCGACACCGCTGACAATAACATCCTCGGCGTTTCGAACACGTCGGTTACTAAAAATTCAAAAATAAACCTCTGCATAGACCACCATTTTTCAAACGTTCTCTACGCCGAAAAAACATATCTTGATGAAAAGGCGGCGGGAGCGTGCGAAGCAATTTTCGATATTTTAAAATGTATGAATATCGAAATCGACAAGGATATCGCGGAGTGCTTGTATGTCGGAATCTCGACCGACACAGGCTGTTTCAGATTCGGCAACACAACGTCCAAAACACTCAGAACCGCGGCGGAGCTTATCGACCTCGGGGTAAATAACGCAAAAGTAAACAGACTTCAGTTTGAAACGAAGTCAAAGGAGTACGCAAAGCTCGAACAGATGGCGATATCGTCTATGAACACATATTTTTCGGGCAAGTGCGCCGTACTGCCGATTACTTACGATATGTTCATAAAAAGCGGAGCCGACGATTCGGACACATCCGCGCTCGCCTCTCTCCCCCGTCAGATCGAGGGCGTTTTAATAGGCGTTACCATGAAAGAAAAAGTAAAGGGCACGTTCAGAATTTCCGTCAGAACGAATCCCCCTGCGGACGCTTCGGCCGTTGCGGGCATGCTCGGCGGCGGAGGACACAGGCTCGCAGCGGGCTGTTCGTTTGAGGGCAGTTTAAACGACGCGCTGAAAGCCGTATTGAAATGCGCCGAAAGCGAGCTTAAAGAAATCGGAGAGCTATGAACGGATTTATAATTCTTGACAAGGAGAAGGACTTGACATCTTTTAAAGCCAATGCCGTCGTAAGAGGCATTTTAGGCATAAAGAAAACAGGTCACACAGGCACGCTCGACCCAATGGCTACGGGCGTTCTTCCCGTCGCGCTCGGCGGTTCGGCGAGATTTATAGAGCTTCTCCCCTGTCATGAAAAATCGTACACGGCTTCGTTCAGACTCGGCGAGACAACGGACACGCTCGACATCACGGGCAAAACGCTGACGACGTGCGATATAATTCCCGACAAAGACGAAGTTATAAATATATTCGATTGTTTTAAGGGCGAAATCGAACAGCTCCCCCCGATGTATTCGGCAATCAAGAAAAACGGCGTTCGGCTTTATGAACTCGCTCGTCAGGGCGTCGAAATCGAACGCGAAAAACGAATTGTTACAATAAAAAAGCTCGAATTTATTTCATTTAGAAACGGCGTTTACACAATCGACGTCGACTGCTCGGAGGGTACATACATACGCTCTCTTATCTCCGATATAGGCGAAAGGCTCGGCTGCGGTGCGGTCATGACCGATTTAAGACGTACGTTTTCAAACGGATTTTCAATAGATAACGCACATACTCTCGACGAATTAAGACAGGCAAAACATTCGGGGAAAATAAACGATTTTATAATTCCGACGGACAAGGCTCTTGATTCTTACGACAGCGTTACGGTAAGCGAAGCGCAGGCAAAACGCTTTTCAAACGGCGGTGAGCTTGACGCTGAAAGATTAAAAAAAGAACTCTCCCCCGCGCTGTACAGAGTTTATTCGCCGGAACATAAATTTTTAGGACTCGGCGAAAAACGCGCGGACGAGCCGTTTTTGAGAATTAAAAGACTGTTGGTCGGCGATTGATACATTCTTCATAAAGGAACACAGGCGATGTTTGAAAGAATTTTCGATAAAAAAACATCCGTCGCGCTCGGAAGCTTCGACGGACTGCATATAGGACACAGAGCGGTCGTAATGAACGCCGCGGGAGAAGCAGACCGCGGACTCGTTCCGGTCGTTCTTCTTTTTGACGAGCATCCGCTGTCGGCTATCAAAAACGCCCCGCCCGAAGCGATAACGACGAAAGAAGAGCTTGAAAACGAGATAAAAGCGTTGAACGCCGTTCCCGTGACAGTTTCGTTTAAAAGCATAATGAACATGACCCCTGAAGAATTCATTGACACAATACTCGTCGGCATGCTAAACGCAGGAGCGGTATCATGCGGATTCAATTTCAGATTCGGCAGAAATTCGTCAGGCAATCCGGAAATTCTGAAAAAGCTGTGCGATGACAGAAACATAAAACTTATTATAACCGACGAAGTCGATTATCTCGGCAAACCCGTCAGCTCGACGAGAATCAGAAAAGCCATAGCCGACGGCGACATGATATCGACAAGAAACATGCTCGGACACAATTTTTACTATGTTTTTACTGTCGAATCGGGCGACAGGATAGGCAGAACGCTCGGATTTCCGACGATAAATCAGTTTTTTCCCGACAATTTCGCAATTCCCAAATTCGGAGTATACGCCTCGACGGCTTATGTCGAGAATAACCCCTACCCCGCGGTCACGGACATAGGAATCCGCCCGACTCTCGAACACAAAAAACCGAGAAGTGAAACAAATATAATCGGCTTCAGCGGTGATTTGTATTATAAAAAAATAAAAATCGAACTGCTTAAATTCATCCGCCCCGAAATCAAATTTTCATCGCTTGAAGAATTAAAAAATCAAATAGCGAAAGACAGCAGCACGGCGGAAGAAATCTACGAAAAGGCAAGAAAATGAAGATTATTTTAGCCTCGGGTTCACCGAGAAGAAAAGAGCTTTTAAATAATATAGGCATAAAATTCGACGTTATCCCCTCGAATGCAGACGAGACGCTCCCCGCCTCGCTCACTCCCGCTCAGGCTGTCGAATATTTATCGAAAACAAAAGCGCACGACGTGTTTGTCCGTCACCCGGACTGCGCGGTTATCGGTTCTGACACGGTTGTGGCATGCGACGGAAAAATTCTCGGTAAACCGAAAGATGAAACCGACGCTTTTAATATGCTGAAAATGCTCTCGGGCAAAACGCACAGCGTTTTTACGGGCGTTACGATAATGACCGAGGACGAAACGGTATCGTTTTACGAGGAAACAAAAGTCACGTTCTACGAACTGACGGATGACGAAATTAATTCTTATATCAAGACCGGCGAACCCATGGACAAAGCGGGCGCGTACGGCATACAGGGAAAGGGATGCGTCCTCGTAAAAAAAATCGACGGCGATTATTTCAACGTCGTAGGCTTACCCGCCGCAAGAACATACAGAGAATTAAAATACAAAAATATAATTTAATATCATATAAAAACCGACCTCGGAACTGTCAGCTCCGAGGTCAATTTTATCTCATTAAATTCAAATTAAAGTCTGTCGATATCCTTCTGGTCGAGGAGGGCGAAGCCCTTATCTTTAAGAATCTTCTCCGCCTCGGGGACATGGTCGACTCTCAACACGGTATACGCGCCGATCTCCTTAGAAGCGGTGAACGCATACGCATATTCGATATTAATACCGTTTTTACCGAGGGACTCGATAACCTTGCAAAGCGCACCCGCCGTATCGCCCATCTCAACGGCGATAACGTCGGTATCCGCTACGATAGTGTCCTCGCCGAACGCCTCTTTC
>JALEQX010000070.1 GCA_022763825.1 Oscillospiraceae bacterium
ACGCAGTCGCTGTCGGACATCGAAGCCGAGGAGTCGAGTACGAAAACGAAGTCCGTCGGCTTGCCCGTCGTGGTTTTGATAGTCTGCGACGCGCCTGTTGCGTACGCCTCCATGGTAACCTTATACGTACCGTCGGCGGTAAGCTCGGCTTTAAGGTCGGTATTGACGTCTGATTTACCGTTCTTGGAAATCTCGTCGGTAACTCTCTTGAATATGCTGATTATCGAGTACTTAGCGTCCGCCGCCTGTCTTGTTCCCGTACCGTCGGCTCCCGTACCCAAAACGTTACCCGAATTCTTATTGGAGACGCTTGAGCTTGCGAACGCGTCGCAGTGGAAGGTACCGGCGGTTTCGGTAAGTCCCGAATAAACCTTGCCCGTGCTTGCCTGATAATAAGCGTTATACTGGCTCATATACGACGAGTTGCTTGCGTCGTTGCACCAAATGTAATATTTATCATTGCCCTGGTAGAAGAAACGGAACTTTCCGCTGCCGCTTCCCGCTCCGTCGTACTGCTCGATACGAATCTTATTGAGCTTATCGTTAGCGCTCGTCGCATTATCAGCCGAGAGACGCTCGCGGTCATTCATAGACATGTACATAAGTCTCGAGCCGAAATAAAGATTCTGGAAACTTGAATAATACATATCGACATTCTGAATTCTCATTGAGTCGGTATCATAGCCTACTATTTTCCATCTGATATTTGTCGCGTCGTCGCTCTGTGCATTATTGAGATAGAGATAATCCGTATCCTCGCCGTTTACGAGAGTGTAGTCGCTTATAGGATGACCGACGATACCGAGCGTGTCGCCCGTACCCGCCTGGGTTCCTTCCTTCTGCTTTGCAAGCTTATTTTCGCCGAATCCTCCGTGGGAATCGATTGCATATATATATTTATTACCCGTCTCGGGGTCGACAACGTCGGATTCGTAACAGAGGATATACTGGTCGGACGATTTAATCTCCGAAAGATTCTTAACCCTCTTATATGTAGTCGTGTGCTGACCGTCGTCTATTCTTTCCTCTCCCATGAGGGCGTACTGGTCAATCTTCCATACAACGTCAACGGGAGCCGCCGCAACGTTGCCCGCTGTTTTTTCTCTGTACGTATACGCGCCGGATTCGTATACCATATAAAGATATCCGTCGATAACGCACAGAGCCTCGCTCATGGACATGTTTTCATATTCTCTCGCACTCGCGCTCGTCATGAGATATACGTCCCTCGACTTGCCCGCGATAGTAAGAGTTTCCGTTCCGGGGAGCGAAAGGTCAATATCAAAAACGTCAAGCTCACTTATGTAGTTATCGTTATCATTCTTACGCTTCCATGATCTCGAAAGGTAAAGCTTGCCCTCGTCGACCATAGCGTACTGCACTCTATCGTAGTATTTATTGTCATAAGTCGTCTTAGACTTATAATTATCGTCAGTACCGAGAGCAATGCAGTACGACGGATTGCCTACGCAGTTCTTATTCGTCTTGTTTGCGTTGCTGATATTCGCCCACTCCTCGGCGGAGGTGTTTCCGCTGAGTTTATAGCCGAATATCATTGAATCGTATTTAGAATTAGCCGCCTTGTTATAGCTTGAATCGCCTATCCAGTAGAAGTTACCCGTCCAGAGAATACCGCTGTCATAACAGCAGTACGAGGTTGACGCGCCGTTAAGCTCCGACTTGAGGTCGATGCTGTCGACGAGAGTAACATCCTTCGTCGTACCGTCGGAAACATCAAGCTCGGAAAGCGGGAAATAGCTTATCGTAGAACCGTTATCCGCAAAATAGAGATTGTTTTCGCTCGCCGCAAGTCCGCCGCCGTGGCTCTTTGAATAAGTGCCGTTTTTATATTTAAGCTTAAAACACGCGACGTACTTACCGGTTGAAACGTCAAGCGCGTAAATTACCGTCGGGTCTGTTCCGTCCGCGTCATAGGCTGTAATAAGCACCCAGTTCTTAGCCTTGTAGTACGTCATGCCCTGCTGTGTATAGTTATCCTTTTTTGCCTGACCCGGCAGAACGAGATTCGTCTGCTTACTGAAGCCTCCGAGATATTTTTTTTCATATCCGTCGTACAAAGCCTTGTCAACGACTCTGGTCTGTGTAAGCCCGCCGATAGTGATATCGGCAGCCTCCGCCTTCGGGAACACGCTGCCCAGCTCGAACAGAACCGAGACAGTCATAACAGCGCTCAAAAACGCCGAAATGAATCTTTTAGCACCCTTCATGGTAATTTCTCCTTTTCATTTAAAAAAAGTTAACACTGCAAATTTATGTCAACCGAAATCCGACACAATTTTAACTATGGTATATTATATACCCTTATATTTTCTTTTTCAATATGTAATTTAATCATAAATATTATTTTTTTTGTCAGCTTTATAATAATGCCTGCAAGCTTCGATATAATTCCTCGCTTTTTTACAGGCATAGGACGGCTTGCCCGAAAACGAACCCGTTTCGGCATATGCGCTCGCCGCGCAGAAATCGCATATTTTCCTGTCGGGACAGTTAAGACATTCGCCTGATATTTTAATTCCGGCGCATTTTCTGTTTATATATTTCCATGCTTCATTAAAATTCTCCGCCGACATTTTAGGCTCGGTCATCATACCGCACCCCGTCATAAAACCGTCGTACGTTATCCAGTATGACGAAAGCCCCGCTCGGCAGTTAAGCCTGCCCGCCGGCATGTCGGAGCATAAATTCAATAAATAACCGTCTGAACCCGACATATATTTTTCGACGGCTTTTTTCATACCGGACTCGCCTAAATTATTAAGCATATAGAGAAAGTGATATTTCGCCGCCTCATACGCAGACAGACGGGCGATACTGTTTTTTTGACATTCGGAAGTTCTGACGGCGGGAAAGGTGTACGAATTCACCCTGAATTGAAGTCCGAGTTTTTTTGCGTATTCCTGCACTTTAACCATGTCGTTTTTGTTAAATTCGGTCAGCGTGAAATTAAGCGTGACGGCGATACCCGCATCTGTCAGATTTTCGACGGCGTATAATACCTTTTCATACGCGTTATAATCCCCGCACAGTTTTTCGTACGTCTCACCGTCCGCACCGTAGAGCGTTATATTTACCCTCTGCGGTGGATTTTTCTTAAAAAATTCGACCTTTTCTTTATTAATAAGCGTGCCGTTCGTATTTATCGATATCATAAAACCGAGATTGAGACATTCGAGATATATTCTCTCAAAATCGCTTCTGACAAGCGGTTCTCCGCCCGTTAATAACAACAGAAGCGTTCCTGCGTTTTTAGCTTCTCTCGCCTTTTCAATCCACCATTCGGCGCTTTTTTCTCTTTTTAACGCCTGATAATCGTCGTTTTTACAGTGAATGTAACACATTTTACAATCAAGCGTACACCGCCCTGTAAGCTCGAACGTACCGGAAAGAGGAGTCGACGTTTTGTCCGCCTTTGAAAAAAGATAATTTACAAATATATCGTAATCGTTCACGCCATACCCTCCGTTTTATTTGACAACGCGTGTTCAAGCGTTTCGACAGCACCTACGTCGGGCAGACAGGACAGAGAAAAAATATCGACGTTTTGAGCCGTTTTTAATATAAGCTCCGCCGCCGCCGAGGCAAAAACGGGAACCGACGTATTCGCGACAATATCACGGCTCATAAGCGAGAATATTTCGCCGAGATCCGGCCTTGAAATCACATTTTTATCCCCCTGCGAGAGAAAAACGGCCGCGCGCGTATTTATATAATAATTTTCACATATTCCGCTCGTTCCGCAAAACGGAAGCGAAGCTGACAGAACGCCGTCGGGAGTAAAAATCAAAGCCGATTTGTCCCCGTTTATAATTTTTGCCGAGCGGTATTTTTTCCAAAGCTCAGCCTGCGTGCTCTTGCCCGTCCCCGACGGGGCGCAGAAATGCACGGCGGAATTATTTATATTTACAAGCGACGAATGAAGCGTCATAACGTTGTGAAACATCATAATATCGGTAAGTTTGAGCGTGTCGAAAATAAACCGTTCGTCCATCAGAATATGCGCATTTCTTTTTATTATATATACATATATATCCCGCGCGGTTTTCGAATCGAAAACAACAACGCTCCCCTCGTCGGCTCCCATAGGAAAATCAAGAAAAACCGAATCTTTATTTTCGTCTCTCCTTTCGGGCAGGGAATCGCAGTATGAGATATGATAATAAATATCGGCTTTATCATCCGCTTTGACTTCGAATAAACGGCTGTACACGCCGGACTCAAAAAAATACGGCGCATCGAGCGTTATATTCAGTTTGCATATATAATAATACCGTTTCAATTCAAAATCCTCACATATTTACTCATTATACATACTAAAACTTTTTTATCAATATGTCAATAAAAAATAACGAGCTGAAATTCAGCCCGTTATAAAATCATATTATTGATTTTTGAAAGTATTTCTTTTCTCAGCGCAATATAGTCATTTTTATACTTAATGTCCTCGAATTCGTCGTCGGGACAATTCGTAAAGTCGATTTTATGCTCGAACGCTATTTGACCGGGTCTCGGCGACATTACGACAACGCGCGTTGCAAGGCTCAGCGCCTCGTCAACGTCGTGCGTTATAAAAAATACCGTCGAATTCGTCTCCCGTTTTATTTTTCTGATGAGATACTGCATGTTAAGTCTCGTCAAAGCGTCGAGTGCGCCGAACGGCTCGTCCATGAGAATAATTTCGGGCTGATTTACAAGAACTCTTGCAAGAGCCGCCCTCTGTTTCATACCGCCCGAAAGCTCATACGGCTGACGTGAAGAAAATTCCGAAAGACCGACAAGAGAAAGATATTTCGAGACAAGTTCCTTTGTCTCTTTTTTGCCGACTCCCCTCATTTCAGGGCCGAACGCAACGTTTTTCTCGACGTTCAGCCACGGGTAAAGCGTGGATTGCTGAAACATGACGGCTCTGTTGGGGTCGACTCCCGTAACCGTTTTTCCGTCTGCTTCGACCGTACCCGACGTAGGACGTACAAGCCCTGCAATAATGCTTAAAAGCGTGCTTTTTCCGCAGCCCGAGGGACCCAAAACACAGACAAAATCACCCTTATAAATATCGAGATTAACATCTCTAAGAGCCTCGACCGCACCCTTGCCGGGGTATGTCATATTCAAATTTTTAACGCTGATTACCGGTGTGCTCTCCATATTTTTTCCTCAATTGTCTTTAAGATAATCCGAAATGTATTTTCCGTCGGAACGAGTCTTAAATTCCTCGTTTGAAAGAGACGACGAAATGCTCGACTGGCTTAATAAAAACTGTGCCGTCGAATAAAGATTCTCGCCGAGCGCGCCGTTTTCGAAGTAACGTTCGTACTGCTCCTTGGCTTCAAGCCATAAGTATCCTCCCATCTGCTTTTTCGCGTCGGATTCGGAAATGCCGAGTTCGTTCGCAACGGCTGAAACCGCCGTGTCTTTTTCGTATTTATAAAGTTTAACCGCCTCGTCGAGCGCGGCAATATATGCCTTTACAACGTCGGGATGCTCCTTTGCAAATTCAGAACGGACAACCTCAAGATCGGCGGTCATATAACCTTTATCCGATATATCCCCGCTGGTTACAATGATTTTGCCGTCGGACAGAAGTCCCGAAAGCGTGGGCTCCCATACATACGCCGCGTCGATATCTCCGCGCGACCACGCCGCATTTATCTCTGCGGGCTGCATATCGTACATGGTAACGTCCTTTTCGGAAAGTCCCGCGTCCTCCAAAGCCTTTATAAGACTATAATGCGCGGTCGAAGCAAACGGAACGGCTATCGACTTGCCCTTTAAATCGGCGACGGAATCAACGCCGGCAGAATTCTTAACGGCAAGCGACTCGGCTGAATCGAGGATATCGTGAATCCATATAACCTCGCCGTCAACTCCGCACGAAAAACCGTTTGCAATCGGGCATGTTCCGATAAGTCCGAAATCAATATCGCCCGATAAAAGAGCGGCGTTGACCTTCGCGCCGGACGAAAAGCTCGTGATGTTAACTTCATAGCCGAGCCTGTCGAAATTATTTATTATGTAGTTTAACTGCTTCGCAATACCCTCGTCGTTGGGCATTTCCTGCGTGCCGATGTTGACAGTGAGCGTTTTTTTGTCGTTCGAAGCCGGCTGCGTACACGCGCTCAGCGAAGTTACGACGATAACAACGGCAAGAATTAAGGATAATAATTTAAATTTTTTCATAAAAAACCCTCCGCAAAAGATAATTTGTCCTGACAAATTATTGTTTTCCGTTCCAGTACACAACCTTTTTCTCTATCGTTTTAAGTACCAGATCAATAAGCATACCCGTTATACCCATTACGAAAACTATGCAAAAAACGACGTCGCTTCTAAGATAATTTCCCGCGTCGAGCGCAATCCAGCCTATACCCGATTTCGCCGCAACCATTTCCGCCGCCACAAGCGTTGTATATCCTACGCCTATCGCCGTTTTTAAACCGGTAAAAATATCGGGCAGACACGCGGGCATTATAACGCGGGTAAATATTTTACCTCTCGACGCTCCGAGAGTTTTCGCACAGTTTATGTAATTTTCGTTTACCTTTATAACCGCCGACGAGCACGATACGTAAATCGGCGCAAGACATGCCAAGAACAGCAGTATAACCTTCGATTCGTTTCCGATTCCGAACCAGAGAACAAGCAGGGTATAATACGCAAGCGGAGGCAGAGGTCTGTAAAACTCAATAAACGTATTTACGACCGCGCGGACGAATCTGTTCGCTCCGCCCGCAAGCCCTAACGGAACGCCGATTACAACCGAGAGCAGAAACGCCGTCATGAGTCTGCCGAGGCTCGCTCCGATGTGCTGTAAAAACGTATGCCCCTTGTATCCGTCACGGCTTATCGTGATAAACGCGTCGAGAACCGACTGCGGAGTCGGCAGAAGCGACGCCTTTATATCGGAATAATTCGAAACAAAAAACCATACGCAGAACACGACGAGAACCGTTATTACGGACAGAAGCCCCGAAAAAAACTTTGAATTCTTTTTCATAATTATTATAAATTCACTCCCGTCGCTGTCTCTGTCTGATTTTATATTATCATCAAAAAATGTGACGGTCAACACTATTTTATTCGAATTTCTGTGCCAAAGCACAATTTCTGCTTGCATTTTTCAACATTTTAAGTTAAAATTGACTCGGTGATAGTATGACAAAACTTCGTGAAGTTTTCGAAACCGAACGCGACCTGACGCTCGCGGGCGGAAAAAACGGGCTTGACAACATAATCGAGCTTACGCACATGGCGGAAAATATGGAGATATGCCGTGACTTCGTAAGGGAAAACGAGCTTGTGTTTACGACGGGTTCCGGATTAAGAGACGAAAACGAGCTTTTCAATTTCGTCAAAACGGCGCATAAAAACAGGGCGTGCGGAGTCGTTATAAATTTCGGCCCTTACTTTCCGAATGTTTCAAATGCCATTATAAAATTCGCAGACGACAACGCGTTTCCCGTATTCACATGCACATGGGAGGTTCGCATGCCCGACATAATGTACCGCGTCAGCTGTCTTATCGAGGGTGAAAAAACGACCGTAGGCAGAAAATCAATAGCTTTCAAAACGGCGGCGCTCCATCCTGAAAGAATCGATATATTAAGAAGCGAAGGCTATGGTGAAAATACGAAACTGAGAATCGCCGTAACGCCCGGCGGATATGCGTACGGCGATTCGGACGCGTCGTTCGGCACGGACGGATTTACATTTAACATATTTATAAACAGACCGAAAAAGAGTATTG
Organism: Oscillospiraceae bacterium; assembly: GCA_022763825.1. GTDB lineage: Bacteria > Bacillota > Clostridia > Oscillospirales > Acutalibacteraceae > CALACW01. Next base: position 7,766 of record JALEQX010000070.1, read on the forward strand.
CCGAAGCTCTTAATAATTCTACTGCGTTCGTTTCCGGCGAATGTAATATAAATTCATATTCAAAATGCTTTGCCGTGACCGAAAATTTCGCTCGTGTGTTCGCAAACAAAGACGGCGTGAATTTTATAGAGGACAGCGGAATTTATTATATGCTTTTAAGTTTAAACGACAAAACTCTGCTTAATTTTTACGCCGATTCCGTCATAGGAAAAATCGAAAAAATCGATAAGAACAATAAAAACGAACTTGTCAAAACGCTTAAAACGTATCTTGATAATAAAAAAAGCCTTTCCGCCGCCGCCGGGATTCTTTCCGTACACAAAAATACGGTCAATAATAAAATTAAGAAAATCGAAAATGCGCTGAATATCGACATTTCAGACCCGAATGATGAATTAAACGTAAGATGCGCGTTTATTGCGCGCGAAATTTCAGAAAAAATTTAAGTTCGGTTATTGATTTGTTTACCCGTTAATGTTACAATAAATTCATATACTGTTAATATTTCGGGAGGTACATCATGGCTTTTTCACTCTCCGCTCTCGGCGCGCTCGCCGGAAAACTCGTTTATAAAGGATTTAATCACTATACGTCATGCGCGAACGAAACGCAGGCAAACGTTCTTAAATTCCTTATGAAGAAAAACGCTGACACCGAAATCGGCAGAAAATACGGATTTAAAGACATTCACACCGCAGAAGAATACCGGGACAAGGTTCCGCTTTCGACATACTCCGACTACTACGACGATATTCAGCGTATGATAAACGGTGAGAAAAATATTCTCACGTCATACAGAATAAGAAAATACATAGAGACATCCGGAAGCGTCGGCAAACCGAAGATAGTCCCCTTTTCGTCCAAGGCGGCGTGGGACGTACAGTGCATGGGGTTCTGCGCACCCGTCGGATGCGCGGCGAATTATATAGAAAAGCACGGCGGTAAATTTCCGAAACAGAAAGGCGTTCTTGCTTTTGCCGTAGTCGGCAGAAAACTCAAAAACGGCGAGAGATGCTGCGGAGTCGGATGCGTTCCGCTGTTCGTATTAAAACCGTTTACGAACTTTTTTGCAACAAGCCCGAAGCCCGTTCTTTTCCCTAAAGAACCGGATAAAATGAATATACAGTATCTCGTTCTGCGTTACGCCCTGCCGGAGAGAAACGTTACATACATAGGCTCCATGGTCGTAACCATGGTAATGACCGTGTTCAGATATCTCGAGGAAAACTGGGAAATGCTCTGCGACGATATCGAAAAGGGCATAATCAACGACTCTGTAAAAATGCCTGCGGACATGAGGGCGAAGCTTGCAAAGAAGCTCAAACCCGACCCAGTCAGAGCAAACGAATTAAGACAGATTTTTAAAGAGGGATTCGACGAGCCCATCGCAAAAAAGATATGGCCGAAGCTCGGCTGGATGTACGGCATGATATCCGGAAATCTCTCCGTATATTCCGAAAAAATCAAGAAATACGTAGGCGACCTGCCTATTCACAACATGGGCTACGGCGCAAGCGAATGCTTAATGGCTATGCCCGCCGATCTCAACGAACCCGACGCGGTTCTGCTCCCGAGAAGCGCATTTTTTGAATTCCTGCCCGTAGGAGCGCCCGAGGGAACACGCCCGCTTCTTATAAACGAAGTCAAAGAGGGCGAGCTTTACGAAATTATAATAACGAATTTCTCGGGACTGTACAGATACAGAATCGACGACGTTGTTAAAATTACGGGATTCTATCACGAGTCGCCGAAAGTCGAATTTCAGTACAGAGCAAATCTCGTTATGAATATTTCCGACGAAAAAACTACCCAGCCCATGATAGACTGGGCTGCGGAACAGACGGAAAAGGAATGCTCGGTGCAGTTTACCGGTCACAGCATTTACGCCGACTACGACTCGAGAGTATCAAGATATATGCTCTTAATCGAACCGCAGTCCGACGTCACAAAAGACGACTGCGAACGCTTCGCACAGGTTTTCGACGATAAATTAAGAGAGTGCAACAAGGAGTACGACAAGTACCGAAACACAAACGCTATCGACAGAGCGTGCGTTCATTTTCTTAAAAAAGGTTCGTATGAGGAGTACAAAATGAGCCTTGCCGCAAAAGGCGTTAATATCAATCAGATAAAACCCGTCAGCGTAATAAGCACGCCGGAGAAGAAAGAATTTTTCTTCGACAGAATCGTATTTTAATTTAAATTTAAATAAAAAAACACCGCGGAGATTCTGAAATCGGGAATCTCCGCGGTTTGTTAATGCCTGAACCCTGCAGAAACCGACAGGGGTCATATCGTTATTTTATTCAATCGCAATTTTACTCTGCGATTCAAGTTTCTTCTGATCCTTCTTAGGAAGTACGACAGTCAGAACGCCCGCCTCGTATTTAGCCTTGACATCTTCGGGCTTTACGTCGCCTACATAGAAGTTACGCGAGCAAACGCCTGCATAACGCTCCTGACGGATAATGCGTCCTTTCTTGTCCTCTTCGTCCTTGTCAAGACCCTTTTCCGCACTGACGGTCAGGTAACCGTTCTTAATATCAAGCGTAATTTCGTCTTTCTTAAATCCGGGCAAATCAACAGAAAGCTCGTAACCGTCGTCTTTTTCACGGATATCGGTCTTCATTAAGTTCCTTGCGTGTTTGCCGTAAAGCGGATTGTGAGATGTGAAGAAATCTCCGTCAAATAAATCATCAAACATATTTTCATTGAAAATGCTGGGTACCATAACAAATTCCTCCGTTTATAATATTTATTAATTCTGTCCGCACGGTCTCATTTTAACCGCGCCGGCGTTTTTTATTCATTCGGTATCTTTTTTCTGCGCTCTCCACGCGTCCCTTTACATTGTTCCCGCACCCTTTCTTCTTTCCTTTTCTGACTATAATTATAATCTTTTTTGTTGATTCGGCAATAAAACCGTGGTACAATATTCATAGATTAAATTGTGCCGACAGCACAAACAATTATTAAATTGTGAGGAATAAACCATGGATGAAACAAAAACGCCCTTTTCAGACGCGGAAATAATGCTGACTGATTTTTTTGAGCACGACGATTTAACTTTACTCGCCGAAAACGCAGGCAAGCTGCTCGGATGTCCTCTGCTCATTATAGACGATTCGTTTCACGTTTCGGCGCATTTCTGTCCGCCGGGATTTAACGATAAAACGTTCAAGGACGCGGTAACGCACGGGGAGATTACATACGAGGCGGGAGCGTTGATAAGCGAAAGCGAAAAACTCGTTTCGGGAGAAGCAGATTTTATAAAATTGAAAGAAAGCGATTATCCGCGCAGGTTTGCGCCCCTCATAAGCGCGGGCGTACGGCTCGGATTTCTTATATGCGTGGATTGCGGCGGCGCATTGCAGGACACAGATGAAACGCTGTTTGCAAAGATAGAAACTGTGCTGTCAAAACAGCTTTTTATCGAGACAAGCAGACAAAACAGACCGTTTGAAACAACGCAGGAACTTCTAATCCATTTGTTAAACGGCGGGTTTGAGTCGGAAACATACTTTAAACTTCAGACGACCGGAACATATTTATCTGATTTTCACCCGGCAAGGTTTGCTCTTATCGACCTTACGCAGTACCGCGACTCTTACAGCGAAGCTGGCAGACTTAAAAACGAAATAGATTCGCGGTTCGAGTCCTCGCATGCGTTCTTTTACAAAGACGATATTTTTATGTTTCTGAAAACCGAAAACGAGACGAAACTGCTTTATCCGCTCTGCGAAAAATTCAATCTTAAAATTACAGTTTCAGAACCGATAGACAGTCTGTTCTCACTGCCCAAGCTTTTTAGAACGTCATATAAAGCGTTTGAAATAATGCGCGCAGGCGGTTTTAAATCATGGAACGTATGTAAAACGGAAAATCTGCGGACTCCCCTGTTTTTAAGCATGCTCGACGGATGCGACGACCTGATACCGGAAGAATTAAAAAAACTGGCCGAACACGACAGAAAAAAAGGCACGCAGTACTGCGAAACTCTTTATTATTATTTGATAAATGCGCGTTCGCTCAAAAAAACGTGCGAAGCGCTGTACACTCACCGCAACACCGTTCTGTACAGAATCCGACGAATTACAGAAGATTTTATGATAGATATCGACAATGAAACCGAGCATACCCCAATGCTGATAGGCACTGCGCTCCTGCTCTACAAATCATTCGGCGCGGAGTTTTTCCTCAGATAATCACAATAAAAAATCCCGGAGCAGACGTAACTGTCCCGGGATTTATAATATATTAAATTACTTTTTAAGTCTCTTAGCTTCTTCGGCAATATCACCTACGCCGTTTAAAACTATGCTCGGTCTGTACGCGTACGTATTGAGAGTTTCGCGTGACGACACGCCCGAGAGAACGAGAACCGTCGTCATACCGCTCTCCATACCGGAAACCACATCGGTATCCATTCTGTCGCCTATCATTACCGACTCCGCCGAATGACAGCCCAGTATGCGCAGTCCCGTACGCATCATCAGCGGGTTCGGTTTTCCGCAGAAATACGCTTTCGTTCCGGTCGCCATTTCAATGGGCGCGGTCAGAGCCCTGCACGCGGGCATTATTCCGTTGTCGATAGGTCCCGAAACATCCGAATTCGCCCCGATAAGCTTCGCACCGCCGAGTACGAGATTCGTCGCCTTCGTAAGCGTGTCGAGCGTGTACGTCCTGCCCTCGCCGACAACAACGTAATCGGGATTTACGTCGTTCATTGTGATTCCCGCGTCATATAACGCGTTTAAAAGCCCCGCCTCGCCTATCGCAAAAACGGAACATCCGGGGCTCTGCTCCTTTAAAAATTCCGCCGTGGCAAGCGCGCTCGTATAAAAATGCTCTTCGGGTACGTCGAGTCCCATTCTCGCAAGTTTCTGATTAAGTTCGCGCGGGGTATATCCGCTGTTATTAGTTAAAAACAGATACTCTTTCTTTTCAGTCTGAAGCCAGTTTATAAATTCCGCAGCGCCGGGCAGTATCTGATTCCCGTGATATATAACGCCGTCCATATCGCATATAAATCCCTTTTTCTCATTAAAATCAGTTATGTTGTTCATTATTTTCCCTCCTTTTCTTTATACAAATTAAGTATATCATGTTTAATTAAAAAAAGCTATAGCAAAAGAGAGTCAAACACATAAGGTTTATGTCCACATCTTTCCGCTTTGAATGCGTTAAAGAAACTTGGAAGTGCCGTATTTCAATGAAAAACCGTTTCAGGTATTCTGTATGTCTAAAAGTTTACATCTGATTGCAAGTATGATTGTGTTTAACAAGGATGAAAACGCAGGCAGGCTGTCGCCTGTCAAGTTTGAAGAAGCAGATAAACGCGGACAGACGACGCAATGCTTGTAAGGTTTTAGGCATACAGAGTACCAAAGACGTGAGGCGGTGCGGTTTGGGCTTATGCGGTTCGGCTCTCTTTTGCTATACTGACAAAA
>JALEQX010000092.1 GCA_022763825.1 Oscillospiraceae bacterium
ACCGGACTGGCTCTCAGCCTCGGAAACTACTTCTCTCTTACCAGCGTTAAGGTCTGAAGAAATCTCTTCTGCCGAACCGCCGAACTCAGCCATAACACCCATGGGGATTGCAACGATCATCATCATTGCACTAAGCATTAATGATAAAAGCTTTACTGATTTCTTGTTCATTTTAACTACCTCCGTTGAAAATAAAGAATAATTAATATCAGCACGTATAATGATATACCATACAAATCGATAAGTCAAGCCCGTTTTCCAAATTTATGTTATTTTATGATTATTGACCATAAAACATATTTTTATATACCGTCGAATTTTGCGAAGTGACAAATTATTGAATCGATTTACCTGTCATTTTGCATTTTTATACTGTCAAAAAACAGGCTTAATCATAAAAATCACAGAAATTTCCCCGACACTGTAATCCGGCGAAATATAATTAAATTAAAAAATTTGAAAAACATATATAATTGTATATATTATATAGAGAGAATAATATCTCCCGCTTCCTCTGCGGTGTCTGCGCAGTAATCCGCGCCCGAGGAGACAAGCTCCTCCCTCGTTCCGTAGCCCCAGACGGCTCCGAGACATTTTATACCGCAGTTATGCGCGCCGATAACGTCGAACTTCCTGTCGCCTATCATTAAAACGGAATCCCTGTCTGACTCGCCGATTGAAAGGCGGTCGAACGCGTTTAAAATAACGTCCGTTTTTGTCTGCGTTTCGGTGTCGTCGCTTCCGGCAACGAGAGTCAGATACTCGTTAAGCCCGAATTTATCGGCAATTCTGACCGCCATATGCTCGGGCTTTGACGTCGCGGTCGCTATTATCACTCCGTTTGATTTAAGACGGGCAAACAGTTCGATAATACCGGGGTAGACCTCACACTCGAAGATACCCTTTGCATTATAGCGTTCGCGGTAGTACGCGATAGCCCTCATGCTCTGCTCCTCGGTCATGGAACAGAAATCTATATATGAATCCCGAAGCGGAGGCCCTATGAATTTAAATAATGTTTTAATATCCGGCATCGGGAAACCCGATTTTTCGATTGAATATTTAACGCACTCTATGACTCCGGGGTCGGAACGCATTATCGTGCCGTCAAGGTCGAAAAACGCGTACTTAATCATAGCTTAACCTCCGAACATGACAAGCAGGAAGCCCGCCGCGACAGCCGAACCGATAACGCCCGCGACATTGGGTCCCATTGCGTGCATAAGCAGGAAGTTCGTTGGGTCGTATTTTCTGCCCTCGTTCTGCGCGACTCTCGCCGCCATGGGAACTGCGGAAACTCCCGCAGCGCCGATAAGAGGATTGACCTTTCCCTTTGTGATGACATAGAGAAGTTTACCGAACAGAACACCGCCGACGGTCGAGAAGATAAATGCGGCAAGACCGAGAACAACGATTTTTATGGTTCTAAGCTGTAAGAAATCCTGTCCGTTTGCAGTGGCTCCTACGCATACGCCGAGCATAATTGTTACGGTATTCATAAGAGCGTTCTGCGCGGTGTCCGAAAGTCTGTCGCAGACTCCGCACTCGCGCAGCAGGTTGCCGAACATAAACATTCCGAGAAGAGGCGCAACGTCGGGGAGAAGAAGCGCGACTATTACGAGAACGACTACGGGGAATATAATTTTTTCCGTCTTTGAAACCTTTCTAAGCTGTGTCATTTTAACCTTACGCTCTTTTTCGGTAGTCAGAGCCTTCATAATGGGAGGCTGAATTATCGGGATAAGAGCCATGTACGAGTAAGCCGCAAGCGCGATAGGCGCGAGCAGATGCGAAGCCAGCTTTGAAGCAAGGAATATAGCCGTGGGGCCGTCCGCGCCGCCGATTATGGCGATAGCCGCCGCCTCGTTGGGAGCGAAGCCCAAAAGAATCGCAATAATAAACGCAACGTAAATACCAAGCTGTGCCGCGGCTCCGAGTACGAGCGAAACGGGGTTGGAAAGAAGCGGTCCGAAATCTGTCATCGCGCCTACGCCCATAAATATAAGGCATGGGAAAACGCTCGACTTAACGCCCGTGTACAGTATCCGCAGTACGCCCGAGTCGTACCAGTGCGACCCGGCGACAACGGAAGCCGTTTCGGAAATATCGCCCAACTGTCCGCCCGTGGTGTCGAGCATTATATTCGCACCGGGAAGGTTCGCAAGAAGTATTCCGAACGCTATCGGAACGAGCAGAAGAGGCTCGAATTTGAATTTAATAGCAAGAACAAAGAAAACGACGGCTACGGCAATCATGACAAGACTCTGCCACTGAAGCAGAGCGAAGCCGGACGCGTCCCATATCCCCTTTACAACTTCGGTTATAAGTTCCATAATTCACGCCTCACTTAAATAACGGCGAGAACGTCGTCGGAATTGACAACGGAGCCCTTTTGTACAAGAATCTGTTTTACCGTGCCGGCGGCGGGAGCGACAATCTCATTCTCCATTTTCATAGCCTCGAGAATGAACATAACGTCGCCTGCTTTTACGCTCTGACCTGCGCTTACCTTTACATCGAGAATGTTTCCGGGCATGGGCGCGATAACATTTTCGCCCGAAACTGCGGGCGCGGCGGCTGCCGGAGCGGGGGCTGCTGCCGGAGCGGGAGCCTGAACGGCGGGGACGGCGGGAGCCTGCACGGGAGCGTTAGAGACGGAGGTTATAACAGCGTCCGTTTCGGTAACGTCTACTTCATATTTTTTACCGTTAAGTACAACTTCGTATTTCATTTTATTTATCCTCCGATAATTTTATAGAGTTAAACTGCAATCTGTTGAGCGGAATTCCCGTCTTATGACTTACGACAGCCATTATGACTGCCGCCTGTTCGTCGGTAACGCCCTCAAGCACGGGAGCGGGAAGTGCAGGCTGAACAGTCTGAACGGGCTGAACCGCAGGAGCCGGAGAAACGGCAGAAACTGCGGGAGCTTCTTTTTTCTCCGATTTTCCGAACAGAGCGGAAAAGCCTCTTACGACAAGAGCCAGAAGTAAAAGAATAACTACAACAAGTAAAAATCCGACAACAGAAATGAGCAAAGCTCTGCTCATGGTCATCTGCGCATTCTCTCCGTACAAACGGGTGAATACGCCCAAAAGCTGATAATCAAACATAATCTCAGCCCTCCTTTATTTCTTTGAAAGAATAAGTAAAGGTTCTGCTCTTTCTTAATTCTCTCTCGTCAAAGAACTTCTCAGCAAGAGCCGGGAATGCGATATACGACAGAACATCCTCGTCGCTCTTTGCTTTATCTCCGAGTTCTTTTTTCGTCTTTTCAAACATAGGCGCAAGAGTATCGGCGAATCTGCCGGTGAAAGGCTTTTCATCCCCGAGAACCTTTTTCATAAGTTCGTCGTCGATTTTACCGGGAGCCTTGCCGTACTCGCCCTTAATATAACTCTTGACTTCCTTTGAAATATTCTTATATTTTCCGAACAGAACGTTTGCCGTTGCCTGAACGCCGACCATCTGACTCATGGGAGTTACCAGCGGAGGATATCCGAGATCTTTTCTGACTCTCGGCGTCTCCGCGAGAACTTCGTCGAGTTTATCGAGTTTGTTCTGCGCAGTAAGCTGTGCGACAAGATTCGACAGCATACCGCCGGGAATCTGATAATTGAGCGCGTCGGTTGCCGTAGCCATAACGACGGGATTGAGAAGTCCCGACTTTAAGCACTTGTCTCTGTATGCTTTAAAGAATGTATTAATTTCAATAAGCTTCTTTTCATCGAGTCCGGTCTCATAGCCGTACTGTTTGAGAACGTAATTCATAGTCTCGGTCGCGGGCTGAGCCGTACCGCCCGAGAATGAAGAAATCGCAGTATCAATAACGTCGGCGCCGGCCTCAACGGCCTTTAAAAGAGTCATAAATCCGAGTCCCGTTGTCGAATGGGTATGAAGAATAACGGGAAGAGAAACGCTTTCTTTAATTGCCTTTATAAGCTCATATGCCTCTTTCGGGCTCATAATGCCCGCCATATCTTTTACGCAGATAGTCTGAACGCCCATGTTTTCAAGCTCTTTCGCGCTTTTTACAAACGAATCGAGCGTGTGAACGGGGCTTGTCGTATAGCAGAGCGTACCCGAAGCGATCGCTCCGCATTTAAGCGTCTCGTCGACAGCCGTTTTAATGTTTCTGAAATCGTTGAGCGCGTCGAATATTCTGATAATATCAATGCCGTTTTCAACGCTCTTTCTTACGAACATGCGTACGACGTCGTCGGGATAATGCTTATAACCCAAGAGGTTCTGACCTCTTAAAAGCATCTGAAGCTTTGTATTCGGACATGCTTTCTTTATTTTTCTGAGTCTTTCCCACGGATCCTCGTTAAGGTATCTTAAACAGGAGTCGAACGTCGCGCCGCCCCAGCATTCGAGCGAGTAATAGCCCGCCGAATCAAGGGTTTTGAGTATCGGCTCAAACTCTTCATACGGCATTCTCGTGGCTATCAGCGACTGCTGTGCGTCACGGAGCACCGTTTCGGTAAACTGAATTTTCATAATAAACAATGACCTCCGTCGGAGATAATAATATCGGGGAAATCCGGCTGATTATAAAAAAAATCGAGATATGAATATGCCGGAATTTATATGCGGATTAAAGAAATCCCCTAATCTCCGCCATTATATATTATAGCACCGCAATACAGTGATTTCAAAGAGTTTTATTGTCTTAAAACAAAAATTTACCTTTTCAACAAAATCGTTTTTTAATTTGTCGATTAACTATTTTTCTTTATATATTCTGCACAATCGTGAATATTAAAAATGCCGGAAGGAGCGCAAAAATCGTTAATTCGGGAACCGCATGCTCACTTTGGGCGTTTTTGTATGACAAAAATCTCCGCTTCGCACAACACGAAGCGGAGAAAAACGTTTATTTATTAAAATTTACTTATTTGTAAAGCGGACCGTATGCGGCGCATGCTCTGTAATCCGCGCCCTCGAGATCCTTTGTTCCGAACGCATTCCATGCGGCGGGACGGAAAATCTTATCCTCGGGTACGTTATGAAGTCCTACGGGAATTCTGAGCATCGAGCACATTGTGATAAGGTCTGCGCCGATGTGACCGTAGGTAATCGCGCCGTGGTTTGCGCCCCATGTATTCATGAGGTCGTAGGCCGACTTGAACGGGCCGACGCCGTTGCAGATGGGAGTAAACCATGTGCAGGGCCATGTATAGTCGGTACGTTTCCAGAGAATATCCGAAACCTCGTCGGGAAGAGCGACAGTGTAACCCTCGGCAATCTGAATCGTGGGTCCGAGACCCTTTACAAGGTTAATTCTGATCATGGTAGCGGGCATTTCGGCACGGGTGAGGAATCTTGAAGAGAATCCGCCTCCTCTGAAATATCCGTTATCGGCTGCGCACCATTCGGTAGCCTTTAACATTGTATCTATATCCTTTTCGGTTACGTCGTACCAGGGCTTGATAACGGCATTGCCGTTCTCGTCCTTGATTTCACCGCATGCGTCGAGACAGCATGCGCCGGAGTTGATAAGGTGAATAAATCCGCCTGCGTCTTTAGCCTTGCCCTCGATGTCGTAGCCGGTAACTCTCTTTACTGAATCTGCGCTCCAGAAAGTACGTACATCTGCGAACATCTGCGCGCGATTCGTGAGCAGTTTCATGAACAGCATCGAAATACCGTTGAGCGTATCGTTTTCGGTTGCGAGAACGTACGGCTCTCTCGCGCCGTTCCAGTCGAACGAGGTGTTGCACATGGCCTCGCCGAAATCGCAGTTGGGATAGAAGTCCGTCCACTGACGCTGACCCTGGAATCCCGCGGCGATAGCGTTGTGTCCGACCATTTCCTCCTCGCGTCCTGCGGGAAGATTCTTATTGCCGTTCATGAGGTCTTTGATAATAACCATCATCTTAACGACGAATTCCCAATCCTTCTCCTTCTGCTCGGGTGACTTTCTTACGAATTCGGGGTTCTTGTCGAAGCCCTCGGGACAATGCTCCTTAGTCCATTTAAGAGCCTTTTTAAACTCTTCCTCGTCATAGATGCCCTCTGTCATTCGTCTGATGATCTCTACCTCATCGACTGACTCGACTCTCATGCCGAGATATTCCTCGATAAAGTCGGGGCTTATTGACGAACCGCCGATACCCATGCAGATAGAGCCTATCTGCAAATACGACTTGCCTCTCATTGAAGCGGCGGCGACAGCGGCGCGGGCAAAGCGGAGAAGTTTCTCCTTAACGTCCTCGGGAACGGTTGTGTCGTCAGCGTCCTGTACGTCCTTGCCGTAGATACCGAATGCGGGCAGTCCCTTCTGCGCGTGAGTTGCGAGAACGGAAGCGAGGTAAACAGCGCCGGGACGCTCGGTAGCATTAAATCCCCATACGCCCTTGATAGTCATGGGATCTGCGTCCATAGTCTCAGAACCGTAGCACCAGCAGGGAGTAACGGAAAGAGTAATCGCAACGCCGGCTTTTCTGAATTCCTCGGCGCACTGGGCGGCCTCAGCGACTCTGCCTATGCTCGTAGAAGAGATAACGACCTTTACGGGTTCGCCGTTGGAATATTTAAGATTGTCGGTGAAGAGTTTTGCCGCGGTTTTAGCCATGTTCATGGTCTGCTCCTCAAGCGACTCTCTTACCTTAAGAGGTCCTCTTCTGCCGTCGATAATGGGGCGGATTCCTATAACGGGATAATCGCCTATGTATCTGTTTTTTGCCATAGTAAAATATCTTCCTTTCCTGCGGAGAATTTTCCGCAGTTATTTTTTACGAATTTATAATATTTTTAAAACGCTCGCATGCTTCATTCCATTTTTGGGAGTCTTTCGGCTCGTATTCTTTAAGAGTAAAGGAGTCGGAAATAATCTTTCTCGCCTCGGCGATGTCCTTTATATCGCCGGATGAAATCAGCTGAACCGCGACGTTTCCGAGAACGGTCGCCTCTACGGGACCTGCGTAAACTTTAACGCCGCACGCACACGCCGTCATTGAGGACAGAAGTCCGTCCTTCGTTCCGCCGCCGACAACGTTAATGCTGTCGTACGTTTTGCCCGTGCAGTTCTTTATACCGTCATACGTCATTCTGTATTTTAACGCAAGACTTTCGTAAATGCATCTTACGACCTCACCGACGGATTCGGGAACGTACTGATTTGTTTTTTTGCAGTACGCCTTTACTCTCGACGGGATATCGCCCATAACGCCGAATTCCGGCGCGTCCGGGTCGATAAAACATTTAAAGCTCTCGCATTCGAGCGCGAGAGATTCGAGTTCGGCATAAGAATAATCGCACGACTCTCTCATCCACTGGCGTCTTGACTCCTGAATGAGCCACAGTCCGCATATATTCTTCAAAAACGCCGTCGAATAGCCGTAACCGCCCTCGTTCGTGACGTTCATTTCCTTTGATTTTTCGTCGACGATCGGGGAGTCAAGCTCCGTTCCGAAAAGCGACCACGTTCCGCTCGAAATAAACACAAAATCCTTATTTTCATTGGGAACGGCTGTTATCGCGCTCTGTGTGTCGTGTCCGCATACAGCGACAACAGGGACGCTCTCGACGGAGAGTTCTTTGCATATTTCGTCAGAAAGCATACCGACTCTCGACCCCGCGGGGACAATATCGCACAGAAGTTTTTCGGGAAGCGACAGCCTGTTTATAATCTCCTTATCCCACGTTTTCGTATCTATATTTATCATCTGCGACGTAGTGGCTATCGAATACTCCGCCGATTTACAGCCCGTGAGCATGAAGTTGAAAAGGTCGGGCATAAAGAGAAGTTTATCCGCGTTATCGAAAACGTGCGGTCTGTTCTTTTTAATCGAGAGAAGCTGGAACACGGTATTAAAGTCCATGAACTGAATACCCGTGCGCGAGTACATCTCGTCTTTTGACATGTACTTTTCCGCTTCCTCAATCATTCCGCGGTTACGCTCGTCCCTGTAATGAACGGGATTTTCGATAAGCTTGCCGTCCTTATCTATAAGACCGAAGTCGACGCCCCAGGTATCAATGCCTATCGAATCAAAGCCGCCTGCCTGTTTCGCTTTTAAAATACCCTGCTTTATTTCGTGGAAAAGTCTTAAAACGTCCCAATATACGGTGCCGCCGACGCTTACGGGTTCGTTTAAAAATCGGTGAACCTCGTCAAGCGTTATTTTTCCGTTTTCGTAAGAGCCTATTATAGCCCGTCCGCTCGAGGCTCCGAAATCGAACGCAAGAACGCGTTTGCTCATATATAAATACCGACCTTTCGTTGATTTTAATTAATTGTCTTTTTTGAATTTTTCATCGGTTTTCAATACTTTTTTATAGCATTTTTTCGCCGTGTTTATCTGCCTTACGGCGTTATATTCCTTAGCCCATCCGGCAACCGCGTCGCTTAACGGATTTTCGGTGGCTTTTACAAGACATCTGTCTCTGTACTGCGTATAAAAATCGTAATCGGCGGAGAGAATATCCTCGCGTATCAGAAGATATAGGTAGTCATCGGTAATAATAACAACGGCTTTGTTGTACTCCGCCTTCTGAACGGTGTCGAAAAATCCGTCGGGGAAACCGCTGTCCCTGCCGATAAGTACCGTATCGAGCGAGAGCGAATTGTAAGCCTCGTCCGAAGCAAATCTCGCATACGCTTCTTCAAGATTAGCCCCGCTGTTGTTTATCTCCGAAGCCGCCGACAGATAATTATTATAAATTTCGTCAATCTCGCTTTGAGATTTTTTTACGGTGTTTCCGTTCTCGTCCGTGTCATAAAGATAGTCGCATACGAATCTGAATCCGCAGTATTCCGAGTTAAAAACGGCTTTAATATCGGTCTCGCTGACGGGCGTCTCGCCCCCCGTGTCAAAAAGTCTGAATCTTATAGCCTCTCTGTACTCCTCGGCGGTTTTTATTTTATAAAAAGTCTCTTTCGTAATGCCCAGCGCGGAATAATACTCGCCGTATTGTCTCCACAGAGTGTTTGTCTCCTTGGAAACCTCGGCTTTCTGTGCGGGGGTCAGAGTCATGTCAAGCTGTTTGAATTTAGTATTTACCGCGACGTATTTAATACACTCGTTCGTCGCGATATCGAGGTATTCGGAGTCGGTCATGTTCTTATTGTCCGTCATAGCAGTCTTTAGATAGTATGAAAACACGTCTGTGTTTACCGTCGCCGCGCCGTCGTTTATCGTAATAACCTCGTTATCTCTCGCCGACGAACACGATGCAAACGACAACGCCGTTATAATCGCGAGCAATATAACGGTAAAACGGCGCATGAGAACAACTCCTTTTGTTATTTATGTAAATAATTATAGCAATATAAATTTATAATGTCAATTATATTGCTTTACTATCATACAGTTTTTTTATTTAAATTAGGTTTAATTTGTGCGCTTTGTAAATTGAATCGAAAAATAATATATACTAAAATAATTGTTAAGAGAAAATAAAATGAAAAGGGGTCGTTTTATGACCGAGACCAAAACAAAAGAAAAATTTTCAACTCTCGATATCGCCCTGATTCCGCTTTTCTCCGCGCTGATTGCGGTATGCGCGTGGGTCACGATTCCGATACCGGGAATACCGTTTACAATGCAGGTTTTCGGCGTGTTTACGGCTATCGCGGTGCTGGGAGCAAAAAAGGGTGCGTTGAGCATACTTATTTATATTCTGTTAGGAGCCGTCGGAGTCCCCGTTTTTTCAGGATTTAACGGCGGTATCGGCGCGCTTCTGGGCACGACGGGCGGATATATAGTCGGATTCCTCGTCTCTGCGTTCGCATACGGAATATTTGACGCGGTAATTAAGAAAAACGGATTTTTCGTAACGTTTTTAAAAATGTTCGCTTCGCACATTTTCTGCTACATATTCGGAAGCGTGTGGTATATGGCGGTTTATACGAAAAACACGGGCGCGATAGGATTTTTCGGCATACTCATGGGATGCGTAATACCGTATATCATTCCCGACATGGTAAAAATCGCGCTTGCGATTTTCATCGGCGGAGAAGTAAAAAAACGCGTAAAGTTTTTATAAATTTAATTTATTTATCCATTTGAGCTTTCGTTTCGGAGGCTCTTTCTTTTTCTATCTTGCGGATACTCTCCTGTCTTACGACCTCTCTTAACTCTTTTAAATAATCGGAAAAGGCAGCCTTATCGTCGGCGTACGTCAGCTGTAAGTCATACTCTGATTCGAGCCATGTTTTTATGTCCGATTCGTTATGCTGGATAAGAGCTTCTATGCCGTCAAGAGCCTTATAAACTCTCGATTCCGTCGTCTTAAGCTCATCCATTTCCTTATATAAACAGAGCATTTCCGTTCTGAACGGCTCATCTAAGGTCTCCAGCCACTTAAACAGCAGATTCTCCTCCGTTTCCTCGTTCGATTTTGTCTTATTGAATACAGGAATATCTCCCGTAAATATTTCGCCGAGGTCGTGAATTATACACATTTTCAAAAGCTTCTCCGTGTCGATTCCCTCGAATTCGTCCGTTACGAAATACGCTAAAAGCGAGAGTCTCCAGCAGTGCTCTCCCACGCTCTCGCGCCTGCCGGCGGACGTACAGCAGTGTCTCATTGTGTCTTTTAATCTTTCGGTCGTATGCATAACCTTGAGCAGTTTTTCACAATCCATAATCATTTTCCCCGTATACCGTGATTAATATATACAAAGTATATCATTCCCGAATTTGAGTGTCAATAATACATTGACTTATCAAAACTTCGGGGTATAATATATATACACTATATAAAAAGCAGGTGTTAATTATGTCAGATTGTTCGCATGACTGCGAGAACTGCGCTTCAAAGTGTGATTCTCCGGAGAGCTTTCTTGAAAAACCCAATCAGCTTTCAAGCATAAAAAGGGTTATAGGCGTAGTCAGCGGTAAGGGCGGAGTCGGAAAATCACTCGTTACCTCCATGCTCGCCGTTCTTATGAACAGAAAAGGTTATCACACCGCCGTTCTCGACGCGGATATCACGGGTCCGTCAATTCCCAAAATGTTCGGACTCAACGCGAAAGCAGAGGGAACCGACGCGGGCATTATCCCCGTAAAGTCAACTAAGGGAATCGACATTATGTCCCTTAATCTTCTTCTGCCCAACGAGACGGATCCCGTAGTCTGGAGAGGTCCCGTTATCGCGGGCGTTGTAAAGCAGTTCTGGACGGACGTTATATGGGACAATGTGGATTTCATGTTCGTGGATATGCCTCCCGGAACAGGCGACGTTCCGCTGACGGTATTTCAGAGCATCCCGGTCGACGGAATTATTATAGTTACCTCGCCCCAGGATCTCGTTTCCATGATAGTCGCAAAGGCTGTAAATATGGCGAAGTTAATGAACGTTCCCGTTCTCGGAATGGTCGAAAATATGTCGTATTTCGAATGTCCCGACTGTCATAAGAAGCATTATATTTACGGCGACAGCCATCTTGAAGAAACGGCGAAAGAGTACGGAATTGACGTAACATCGAGAATTCCGATCAATCCCGATTTCGCTCAGCAGTGCGACAGCGGACTTATCGAGTTATTCGAGGGCGATTATCTTGACAACATGTCCGACAGAATCGAAAAACTCTTATGACGCGCAGGGAAAAAGCAATTTCACTCTTTTACGAGGGATATAACTGTTCGCAGTCCGTACTGCTCGCATTTTCCGATTTAATTGACGACAGCGAGGAAAATCTTGCGAGACTTTCATTTCTTTTAGGAGGCGGAGTCAGCCGGTTAAGAGAGGTCTGCGGAGCGGTTTCCGGCATGGGCATGGCGGCGGGAATGATATTCCCCGCATCCGTTCCGTGTACCGGCAAAGAAAAAGCGGAAAACTACAAAATGATGCAGTCCCTCGCCTTCGAATTCAAGGAAAAACACGGGTCGTATATATGCCGTGAGCTTTTAAATATCGATAAACCGGGAGCGCAGTCTCCGACTCCCGAAGCGAGAACGCCGGAGTATTATAAAAAACGCCCGTGTCCCGAATTAATAGGCGACGCGGTCGGCATACTTGAAAAATATATCAGCAATAAATAAACAAAATGTCGAAATAATCAGTCCTTTCCGCCGTTTATTTCGACATTTATGTTTATAATCAGTATATATAATAAGTGTAGAATTAATTATCATTTCATATAAAAAGGAGACAACGATGGGATTACTCAAAGAACGCAGATGGCAGGAAGAAATCAAAAAAGCTTCGAAAGTTATATATGAAAGCGAAACGGCAAAAAGCGAAGCTCCGCAGATAAATACAACCTTGAGAAGTCACGCGCTGACCGTTCCCGAGGAAATCGGCGCGTGCAGCGGAATCGTCGTTTTCGGAAAACGGATTCAGTCGCTCGTATACACAACGGACATTGCAATAATCAGAAATGTCAACGCCGACGCGATATTTGCCGTTTATCCGTTCTCTCCGCAGCCGATCATAAGCGAAATGCTCATTCACGCAGCAGACGTTCCCGTATTTACCGGCGTGGGCGGCGGAACAACGCAGGGAAAACGGGTCGTGCATCTCGGTCAGTTTGCCGAAATGCAGGGAGCGTCGGGAGTAGTTGTAAATTCACCGACGCAGAATATTATTCTCAAAAAACTAAGCGAAAATATCGACATTCCGATTATCGTAACATGCGTAAGCTCGTCCGAGGTCGCGGACAGAATCCATTTCGGAGCATCGATAATCAATGTCGCCGCCGGCTCAAAAACGCCGAAGGTCGTATCCGAGATCAGAAATATAAATAAAAATATTCCGATAATCGCAACCGGAGGTCCCACGCGCGAGAGTATCAAAGCAACCGTCGCCGCCGGAGCCAATGCGATAATCTGGACTCCGCCGTCATGCTCGGATATATTCGGCGAGCTTATGGACGCGTACCGTGAAAAGAAATAAAAGTTGAAAAAATCAATACTCGGTGATATAATTTTTATGCGGATAAAAACACGTCCCGGCCGGTAGTCCGGGAGTAACGGCAAAACAAACCGTTATCAGTAACCTGCCTCCTTGGTTGTCCGTTCCGCATTTATTTTTTAAGGAGGAATTCGAATGTCACTTTCACATTCGTCTGTCACCGTTTTGTTCGACGACCCTTTTTGGATTGCGCTTTTTGAACGCGAGTACGACGAGAAATACGAAGTCTGCAAAATTATTTTCGGCGCGGAACCTAAGGATTACGAGGTTTATTCGTTTCTTTTAAAAAATTATAAAAATCTCGTTTTCAGCCCGCAGACCGAGATCAAAACGCAGGAGAAAAGCGCGTCCAACCCGAAACGCTTACAGCGCGTTATCAGAAAAAACGAAACACGCGGCATTTCGACAAAAGCGCAGAGAGCGTTGAGTCTAATGCGTGAACAAAACAAAACCGAACGAAAAAAACGTTCAAAAGAAATCAGAGAGCTTGAAGCCGAACGCCGTTTTGAGCAAAAGAAGCTCAAGCACAAAGAAAAACACAGGGGACATTGATTCCCGCGGAGCCGATTTATACATCGGCTCCGTTATTTAAAAAGGGTGAAAAAAAATGATACTTTATTTCACGGGTACAAACAACAGCAAATATATTGCCGAATTTATCGCCGATAAAACGGGAGAAGATGTTTTTTCAATCAACGAGTCGATAAAAAATCATACCGCTCCGACAATCTCTCCGGACGGCAGACTTATATTCGTAACGCCGACGTATGCGTGGCGTATTCCGAAAATCGTCGAGGAATGGATTGAAAAAACGACTTTTACCGGTAAAAACAAGGCGTGGTTTATAATGGACTGCGGCGGCGAGATCGGCAATGCTTCAAAGTATATTTCGGCTCTCTGCGATAAAAAGGGATTTGAATATATGGGCGTTTTCCCGATTAAAATGCCCGAAAACTATACCGCGCTGTTTTACGTTCCGAATAAAGAGGAGGCCGATTCGATTTTAGAAAAAGCCATCCCGAAAATGGATGAAGCCGTCGGATTTATAAAGGGAAACAAGCATTTTCCCGCCGTGCGGAACAATCTTTACGATAAATTCATGAGCGGTCCCGTTAATCCGATTTTCTATAAATTCTTCGTAAAAGCCGATAAATTCTATTCGACCGATAAATGCATTTCGTGTGGGATGTGCGTAAAGGTCTGCCCGCTTAATAATATAAAACTTACATCCTCCCGCCCCGAATGGGGCAAAAACTGCACGCATTGCATGGCGTGTATCGCCTCCTGCCCGACAAGAGCAATCGAGTACGG
>JALEQX010000104.1 GCA_022763825.1 Oscillospiraceae bacterium
TGCATACCTCCGTCGGTCAGAACGTAATTCTGCGACTTATTCGTCTTAATATCGACGATATGCGTATAATATTTTCCGCATGAGGCGGCTATGCTTCTGCCGATTTCGAGCGTGATTTCCGGCTTTATGTCGATTGAGGACAGTGTGGAGGAAAGAGAGGTGAAAATCTCCTCCTCGTTCGTTTCCTCGCCCTCAAAATATGCGACGGGGAAGCCCGTTCCGTATTCAAGCTCACGAGCGGTGTAACCGTAATCGTCCGTTAAATGATTTAAAAACTCGTTTAATTTATTGATTTCGCGTGCGTATTTTTTAACGCTTGTTTTCTGCGTTCCCGAGAAAAACTGAATTCCCGCAATGTCGATATACGGGTGATTTTCACGCTCCGATATCATTTTTTCGATATCGCTTTTATTGACTCCGAACTGCGAGTCGTTCGTAAGACGGGGCAGAACCTTTATTTTATGAGCGTATTTTTGAGCGTATTCGCATATAAAATCATACTGGTGAACGGATTCTGCGGTGATAATGCCGTCGAACGATTCGTCCGCGATGAGATTTTCTATAAACGACGGGGTTTTGTACACGCCGGAGATAACCATTTTATTGTATTCGATTCCGATATCTCTGCATATACGCTCCTCGCCGGGCGAGCAAATCTCGAACCTGTCGGCTAAATCGGCAATTTCGCCCGTGATGAATGTATTCGCCTTGACGGCATAGCATATATTGATATTTTTATCGAAAAAACTTTTTATATACTTTATTCTGTCTCTGAGTACGGCGGAATCGAAGATATAAAAAGCGTTTTCGTTTTTTTTGATAAGTTCGTTCAGTGTGAGTTTCATATTTTTGCCTTCGCCTTCTCCTCGAGTGCTTTTCTGTCTATTTTTCCGTTCTTTGTAAGAGGCATGTCGTCGACTTGCCTGAGCATGCCGGGAATCATAAATACCGGAAGCGTTTTCTCCATTTTCAGATGAAGCTCCTTTTTGTCGATCGTGCCCGTGTAGAAGCCTTTGAGCCTTGATTTTACCGCGTCGAAAATACAACAGCATCTCTCGACTCCGTCAATAGCTTCCATGGCGCGCTGAACTTCTTCAAGCTCGATTCTGTGCCCCATGTGCTTTATCTGAAAATCCTTTCGTCCGGCAAAGACAAGCTCGCCGTTTTTGTCATATTTCGCCAAGTCGCCGGTTCTGTATATCGTTTCGGGGTAGTACGGATTGAGCGGATTCTGCACGAAGTGCGCCGAATTCTGCTCGGGACAATTGTAGTATCCGAGCGCAAGCGCCGTTCCGCGTACGCATATTTCGCCCTGAACGCCGGGCTCGGTTATTTGTTTATTATTATCATTCAGCAGGAAAACGTCCTCGTTCGGGAAATGCTTTCCTATAGGAATCCCCTGCGAATAGTCGCGGTCTTTTTCGAGTATGTGATAAGTGCAGTTGCACGTAATTTCAGTCGGTCCGTATAAGTTTACGAACATAGCCCCCGGCAGGTGATCGCGCCATGATTTAAGATGCTTATACGGCATGACCTCGCCGGAAAAAAGAATCTTGTTTACTGTTTCGGGCGTTTTGTAATCAAGGCAGTGGAACGTGCTTATAAGACACAGCGCCGAAACCGCCCATATCATGGTTGTAACCTTATCCTCGCAGAGCCTGTCCGTCAGTTCCTTAGGCGACGAGAAAAGCGAACGGGGGATAATGTCGAGCGTTGCGCCCGTTTTCAAACACGAATAAATATCCTTTACCGACACGTCGAAATCAAACGGAGCCTGGTTTGCGACGATATCTTTATCGGTTATATTAAATATATCGCAGAAGCAGTCGATAAAGTCAAGAACGCTCCTGTGGCTTACGGCTATGCCCTTGGGCGTGCCTGTGGAACCCGATGTAAAGTTAAGGTACAGCGGGTCCGTGTCAAGAGAAGAATTCCTTATATTTTCAAGCCTTTTTTCGTCCTTTTCAAAACATATGAGCTCGTCGGGCGTTACGATTTTAGAATCGGTAAAAATACGCTCGGCGTCCTCTCTTGTTTCACCCTGCGCGACTATGACGGCGGGAGACAGAACGGAATATATTTTTTTAATCCTCTCCTCGGGGAGCGAGGGGCTGATAACGCTGTAGAAACATCCCGCGTACACCGTGCCGAAAAAAGTACAGAGTATGTCCGAACTCTTGTCCGCAAATATGCCGACCGGTGTTTTCGGCTTCGTCATATATGACAGTGCCGAGCCTATTTTCCGAGCGTTTTCCTTAAGACCGGAATACGTATATTCCTTTATTCCGTCCTTGACTGCTGTTTTGTCGGGGAAACGGCTTTCGGTATTTTCCAAATAATCGAGTATGCTGTTTTTCATGAAAATCCGCCTTTGTTATGTCTGTGCCAGATACATATAATACGTAAAATCCTAAATATAATAAACACTGATTAAACGCCCGATATATGACAGCGGATAAGAAGAAATTGTTGCATTAATTATATCGAATTTTACGCAAAAAAAAGAAAAACGCGGCGCAGTTTGAATATAAAACGTATGGGAGAAAATAAACTGCAAGACAAATCCCATAAAAGTATGTCTAATTCCTGTTTTTTCTTTTGCAACAAGATATTAGCACAAAAAAAATTGTTTGTCCATAGTTTTAATAAATTTTTAATCGGTAAATAAAAAAAAGTTCATTTCGTGTCGAAAATAAGCGTTTCGTGCACATTTTGACGGCAAAAATAAGCTTTGTTATTTTGCTTATTTTAATCAATTTGACGAATTGAATATTATAAAGTATAAGGCTTGATTTTACGGCGAAACACAGGTGAATAATCAGACTTTTTCATAATTATATATATCTTCAGTCAGCGCGATGCGGTTTAAACGTTTTTTCAAAACGCAGTCGGCGCAGATTCTCGATTTGTATATGTAAAAATATATAAAAAAATTATACAAAGCGAAGTAATTTTGTAAAATATATTGATAAGATTGCCCGAGTGTGCTATACTAACCTCACGAAATGTAATCCGAATACCGGCTTAGGAGTGTTTTTTGGAGCGTTTAATCGTACAGCGATAACGAAATACCGCTGTCTTTGACATTACGCAAAAAAAAAGAAGGAGGACTTTACGGTGAAAAATGAAAAAGTGAAACGGGGACTTGTTGTTTTCGGAACCTTGTTTACTTCGGCGCTTTACATATATTCGCTTTATTCCGCGTACTATACGTTTAAGCGCGGAGGAAAAACGGATATCGCTCTTTATACGGTTCTTCTTGCCGTATGCAGCGGCGTTATGATGCTTTTGTATACGCTTACGGACAAAAAACGCACTCATTCGACGGCGAATAAAATAATTGTTCCCGCAGTTACCGCGGCGGTTAATGCGGGCGTTTATCTTGCAGTCGGCTGCGGAGTCCAAAAGGCGTTTTCTCCGAACTCGGGCGGTAAGCTTGCCGCTTCCGCGTCGGCGGTGATGTTCGGCATTGCGTTTGCTGTATATATGAACGGCGTTTCGGGCAGGGGACATAAGGCTGTGTTCAAAACTCTCGCGGCGGCCGGCTGTATAGCTTTGTCATGCTGGGGCTTTTATACGACGGCGAATTCCGTAAAGAATCAGTCGTATTTAAGCTTTCTCTATGCATCGTCAAAGGCATCGGAGAATATCGGCGGACTTGCGACGGACGATAAGGATATCATGTATGATTTTGCATACGCAACGGAAAAGAAGGTGCGCGACACCGCGCTCGGCAGCGATGAGACTATTGATATAAAATTAGCAAAGAACGAATCGGAGGCGTTCCAGATTCTTTTTGCAACGACGGCTAAGGGTAAAAAGGTAAACGTAACCGTTACCGATTTTAAGAATTCGGACGGCGATACTCTTAAAACAGAGGCGTTTAAGGCAAACTATTCGAAGGTTCCCGGCTACGGCGATAAGTATAACTGCGAGTATGCGGACGCTCTCATTCCCGTAACTCATACGGGCGGCAGGGGAGGTCCCGCGGAGCTTAAAAAGGGACTTCAGCAATCTTTCTTTATAAGAACACACGCAGATAAAAACGCGAAAGCAGGCGAGTACACCGCTGTTTTAACGGCTGTAAACGAGAACGGCGGCGTTATTCTCGAAAAGGAGATCAAAGCGACAGTATGGGATTTCACTCTCCCCGATACACCCGCGAACGACACGGCGTTCGGCAACGGCGGAGGTAAATTTTATGAGCTTTCGGGCGTTAAGGACGGAGACGACGAGGCAAGGCAAAGGGTATCCGAGCAGGTTTATGAGCTTCTTCTCGAAAACCGTCTTTCCCCGTATAATCTTCCGTATGATATTCTCGACGAGCGCGCCGACGCTTACATGAGCGATCCGAGATTAAAGTCGTTCGTTATCCCTTACCCGTCGGACGACGAATTGCTTGTAAAATACTATGAAAAGGTAACATCGAACCCCGAGTGGGCAAAAAAAGGTTATTTTTATCCGATAGACGAGCCCGGAAATGCCGAGGCTTACGCAAGATATACCGAAATAACCGATCGTCTCAGCCGTCTCTGCCCGGGATATAATATGGTTACTCCGTTCAATACGGACAAAGTCAGCATTGACGGCAAGACATCTGCGTCCGTTTCGCTTCAGGCGGGCAGGAGTAATATCCTGTGCGGAATCAGCGATCAGGCTTCAAAGGACGCCGTTCATGACGAAATGATGAAGGAGGTTAAGAACGGCAGCCGGGCGTGGTGGTACGTATGCTGCGCACCCGACGGGGATTACTGCAATTTCTTCGAGCATCTTGACGCGTTAAAGCATCGTATTCTGATGTGGCAGCAGAAGTCGCTTGATTTTACCGGTCTGCTTTACTGGTCTGCAACATACTGCGATAAGGGCAATCCGTGGGAAACATCGAAAACGTGGGATGATTTCATCGCGTCGGGCGACGGATGTCTTATCTACCCCGGTCAGTACATAGGACTCGACGAACCTGTTGCGACTATTCGTCTTTATAACATCGCCGACGGTATGGAGGACTACGATTATTTCGCTCTCGCCGAGGCAAGGTACGGCAGAGAATGGGTCGATAACGAGATTGCGAAGGTTGTAACGTCCGCGACGGAATACACGTCGGACAACGCGCTGTTCGAACAGGTTCGCAGAGAACTGGGCGACGCGATAGCGAAGAAATAAAATATTAAATTAAAATGCAATGAAGAATCCCCCTCACGGCAAGAAGTGAGGGGGAAATTGCTATTGCAAGACTGTAATTCTGTTTATAATAAGAGAAATGAGGTTTTCTTTCATATCTTCCGGCAGTAAAGATTCGTCGCACATTTTTATGAATTTATCCTTACATGACGCAATTGACGCAATCATCTTGAGCGCGGAGGTTCTCGTTATACCGCATGAATCGGCAAAGACAAGAAAGTCATTTTTTCGTATATTCATCTTTTTGCCGTTTAGTGTAAGCGCTAATTGTTCTTTATCTGTCGGTAAAATTATATTTACGGGGAGCAAATCGTACGCGGGGGAGAGAATGTATATTCCGCTTGCCTCGTCCGTTTCTGTAAGCGAGAAATTCTTTAAATGCATATCGGAGTTTCCGACGACGTATGAAAATACGATTCTCAGGAACAATTCCGACATGTCAAGTTTTTTACGGGATGAATATTTAGATATAATTTTTGAACAGCGTTCGTAAGAACCCTTGTATTTATCCGTAGTCAAACGCATGTCAAGCTGACAGAAGTCCTCCATTGCAAGCATTTTTACACGGTCTTTTTCCGTCTTACGGTCTATTCGTTTTGTAATATACGCATATTTTCCGTTGTTTTCGATAATCGCGTGAGGGACTGTGACGATTCCCGCGGTATCTGCCATGTTCATTACAAGCTGTTCGGATTCCGGTAACGCTCTGTATTCGTCTACCTGCGGTTTAAGTATATATCCCGCAGGATAATTTACCAATGTCAGTCTCGGCTTTTTTGTTTCCGAAAACAAATGGAGAGACAGTTTTTTCTGCACACCGGGAACCGTAAAACCTGCTTTTGTCGTTTTATTTACAAGTTCTTCAAGTGAATCATCGTTGATGTTGATTTCGGGGAGATTTTGAGTATTGAAAAATCGTTTGATACATGATTTATGCCATCCGTTTTGTCCGTTATCTTTCAGCGGTTTTCCGCAGCATAGGCAGTTCATATTTTTTCGCCTCCGATGCTGACGTTTCCGACGCAGTCCCTGCATGCGACGAGCAGAATTCCGAATCTGTCGGTAATGTCGATTTTCCAGTTATGACTGACGGTATTAAGAAGCCAGCCCTCGGGTATCAGTCCGTCGAAGAACGGAAACAGAGTCCTTGATTTGTATGTTTCCGAAGTCAGCGGAAGAGTAAGCGATACCGCGCTCGCCGAGTCGGAGGCAAGATAATCCGCGTCATATTCAAATGAATAGCCCTCGTCGGTTTCATGAAGAGTTCCGGCAAAAACATTTCTGACATATACGTATGCGGATCTGAATTCGGTCATTTGTTTTTATCCTTTCTGCCCGGAACGGCCTCCATGCCGAACATTGCGAGAGCTTCGTTGACTTTATCCATTCTGACGGTTTCCTTGCCTTGCTCCAGGTCACGGATAAAACGCAGACCGAGTCCCGAACGCATTGCAAAATCCTTTTGCGTTAGTCCCGCCGCTTTGCGGTTTGTTTTTATAAATTCGGCGATTTTATTCATAGATGTTGTCCTTTTATTATCTCTTTCGGTTAAATTTATATTCATTTTATACCTTTACAGGTATAATGTCAATGTAATTTATATAAATTATACCCGTACAGGTGTAAAATATGCATTTAAATACATATTTATACCCTAACGGGTGTAATATGTGACGTTTTTCTATTATTGTTTGCCGAAAAATTTTGTTTTTATAATTTCTCCGTTCTGCCGTCAGCCGTGTATCTTTTCGTAACAGATATGATATGAGAGTTCGGCTTTTTGCCGTCGTTTTTCAGCCGCTGCGTGACGATTGCCATTAATCCGCTTATGTAAAACGCCATAAAATAGCCTCTGTCACATTCGTGAATTTTAAAACGGTTCAGAATCGGAGTGAAAACATATCTGAACAGTCCCGAATAACTGTCCTACGATTGCGGTTTTTCTGCGTTTTTAATGAGCGTGCGGAAAATTTTTTTGTTCTATCTTACACAATTTAGATACGGGTTTAAATATTCGTCCGTTACAAGATAAAGTTCGTTTTCGGGCAGGCTTAGAGTTTTTTATAAAAAACCGTATAACCGACGAATCAATCGTATATTAAATTATATTAATATAATAATCAGAAACAAGCGCGGAATTCCTATAAAACCGTGTTTTTATACTATTTTATTAATTTATAATATGTATAATTTCCTCGAGATTCCGGACAAAATATATGTTTTCCTGTCTTTTATCGGACGACAGACCTTTTGCCTTCATGTGCTCAAGAAGCATTTTCAGACTGTCGTAATATCCGTTTAAATTGTAGAGAATACACGGAGCGTCAAGCTGTTTTAACGAAACCTTTGACATGACCTCGGCGATTTCCTCAAGCGTTCCTGTTCCTCCCGGAAATGCGATAAATGCGTCGCCCAATTCTATCATTTTTGTTTTGCGTTCGGACATGTCCTTTGTAATAATAAGCTTAGTAAGTCCGTCGTATTGAAATCCCTTGTCAATAAAAAACTGCGGTTCAACGCCCGTGACCTTACCGCCCGAGATTAAAGCGCTCTCGGCAATTTCGCCCATTAAACCCGATTTTGACCCTCCGTATATGAGCGTATTCCCGCTTTGTCCGATCCATTCTCCGAGTTCGCGGACGGCTTTTTTCAGCGACGGGTCGTTTGACTCGCACGCGCCGAGGTAAACGGTAATATTCATGAGCGTGTTTCTCCTTTTGTTTTTATGGATTCATTTTAGCACTGATTTATAAAAAAATCAACGAAGAGTCCGAGATACAGCAGACTCTCCGCCTGAATAATAAGTTACTTCTTCTCGTTTACCGCAATCCAGATTTCACACCGGTAATTCGGGTCGGATGTGTACGCCGACGAGTACACCTCGAATTCGACGTTTTCCGCGTATTCGTACTGCGAACTCTGCGGGAAGAATTCCGTTACGATTCTGTGATACGTTTCAATGAACGCGTCGGGCATCCTGCCTATGCTTGTAAACACCGCGTACGTGTTATCGGGGATTGTGACGATTTCGAGATCACCGTCAAACTCTCTGCCGTCGTATTCGACGCCGATTCCGTACGGGAACTGCTTTGCGTTAAGCTCCGACGAGAAGCAAATGCCGAGCAGACCTTTCATCTTCGGATTCTCGGGGAACAACGATATCAGTCTGTCCATTGTGCCGTCCGCGCCGAATTCCTGCCACATGGCGGTGATGTCCGCCGTTGCGTTGGGCGACTGCGGTTTTCCGACTCTTTTTCTCTTGCATACTACCTGAAATGCGTCTCTTTTTTCGATTCTGTAATCCATCTTACTGCCTCCGGATAAAGTTAGTTTTACGGCAAGAGGAGTGAAGATTTTGACTTTTCCGCCTTTCTTCGCTTCGCTGGGGGAAACCCCGTGGAACCGGGTGAATGCACGGGAGAAACTTTCGGGTGTGTCGTAACCGTATTTTAACGCGATATCGATAATTTTTGCGTTTCCCTTTGAGAGTTCCTCGCCCGCGAGCGACAGACGGCGCATGCGTATATAGTCGCTCGGCGACATCCCGCACAGTATTCCGAATACTCTTTGAAAATGAAATGACGACGAGTACGCCTTGCCCGCAATTTCTTCGATATCGATATCTTCGGTTATGTTGTCTTCAATGTGGTCGATAGCCCTTTGTAATCCCTGAATCCAGTCCATAGTTCCGCTCCTTTGCCGTGATTACATTGTACTTCTTTTCCGTCGGCGGTTCTTGACTTTTTATGCTGTCGGATGTTATGAATAAAACGAATCAATAAGAGCCGTACAGCCGTTGAATATATCGTTATATGCGATATCAAATCGCCGGGAATACCACGGGTCGGACACGTCTCTGTTTTCGAGAGTAAATTCCAAAAGCTTATGTACTTTTTTATCGGGGTCGCCGCCGAAAATCCTAATCATGTTTCGTATATTACTTTCGTCCATGCCTATAATCAAGTCGTATTTGCCGTAATCGTCCTTTTTGAGTCTGACCGCGCGTTTGTCGTCACACGAAATACCGTGCTTTTTAAGCTCCGCTTTTGCGGGCGGGTAAACGGGATTTCCGATGCCGTTTATAATCTCCTCCGTGCTGACTGCGGACGAGGAAATGATAAATCTGTCGGCAACGCCCCGCTTTTTGGCGAGCGATTTAAAAATAAATTCTGCCATGGGACTGCGGCAGATGTTGCCGTGACAGACGAACATGATTTTTACTTTTTCTTCCATTGTTCCTCCTTGTTACGCCGCAGCGTTTGAGTTAATCGTATTTTATAGGTTTTTTATCAACTATGAATTCGCAACTAACATCTCGTCCATCACAATCAAGGATTAAAACATCTTTATTTATAAACAAATCACATTTTGAACAAATAAGTTTTATGAGACTTAAAATCTGTAAATAACAATTTTTTATATATGTCTGCGTAAAGATGGTTGCAAGCGATTTTTTAGATGTTCCTAAATCAATTTTTACGTCAGCAGGTATTGCCGAGGCGTGACACAATATATTGCTTTTGAAGTGTGTGATATCATTCCTTATTTTTTCAACTTCACGATACATTGAATATAAATTATTTGATTTGATTTCAGATAAATCAAAGTTATATATTAAGCTTATTACTTGCAATTTAATACCTATTGATGATTTTAGTATGTCGATTTCGGAAATTTCTGCTCTTCTTCTCAAAATTGTATTCAGAGAGGTTTCAAATAGATTTTGAATAAAAACTATTGCAGTGGAGCCATTCTTTAGATTTTCAATAAAAGCTTCTTCTTCTAAAATATAACGTTCCGTACCGTCATAATAAATGGTGTTGTCGTCAGTCATTTTTTGAAATATGTTCTTCAATAATTTCTATTGATACTTTTTCAAAATTTAAAAACATACCAAAAGACATGATTTATACCTCCGATTTTTATATAACTGATTTTTTGACTGAATTAATAATAATTATATAACTATTATGTTTTTTGTTGAGAATTTCATAAATTGAGGATAATATATGTAAACTGATATAACAAAGATATGATTTAATTAAAGTTGTTGTGTTGTTATTTAATGATGTAGAAAACCCCCCGCTGTCGTTTGACAGACAGAGGGGGATTCGTTATTTATCGGTCAGTACACTGCCGATTCGTTCAGGGATTATCAGCCCTTAGCCTTGATGGCAGCCTGTGCTGCTGCAAGTCTTGCGATGGGTACTCTGAACGGTGAGCAGGATACGTAGTCAAGTCCGATCTCGTGGCAGAACTCAACGGATGTGGGATCGCCGCCGTGCTCGCCGCAGATTCCGCAGTGAAGCTTTGCATTTACGGGCTTACCGAGTTCGATAGCCATCTTCATAAGCTTGCCTACGCCTGCCTGGTCAAGCTTTGCGAACGGGTCGTTCTCAAAAATCTTGTTGTCATAGTATGCGCCGAGGAACTTACCTGCGTCGTCACGGCTGAAGCCGAACGTCATCTGGGTAAGGTCGTTGGTACCGAAGCAGAAGAAGTCTGCCTCCTTAGCGATCTCGTCGGCGGTAAGAGCCGCTCTCGGGATCTCGATCATGGTACCTACTTCATACTCGAGCTTCTCGCCTGACTCTGCAATAAGAGCGTCGGCAGTCTCAACAACGATGTTCTTAACGAACTTGAATTCCTTAACCTCGCCTACGAGGGGAATCATGATTTCGGGAACGATGTTCCAGTCTGCATGTCTTGCCTTAACGGCGAGAGCCGCCTTGATGATAGCGGTGGTCTGCATCTTTGCAATCTCGGGGTAGGTAACGGTAAGACGGCATCCGCGGTGACCCATCATGGGGTTGAACTCGTGGAGAGAAGCGATGATGTTCTTGATCTGCTCAACGGTCTTGCCCTGAGCCTTTGCAAGAGCCTCAATGTCTGCTTCCTCGGTGGGAACGAACTCATGAAGAGGAGGATCAAGGAATCTGATTGTAACGGGCGTACCCTCAAGAGCCTCGTAAAGAGCCTCGAAGTCTCCCTGCTGATAAGGCATGATCTTAGCGAGAGCTTTTTCTCTCTCTTCTACGGTATCCGAGCAGATCATCTCTCTGAATGCGGCGATTCTGTCAGCCTCGAAGAACATGTGCTCCGTACGGCAAAGTCCGATACCCTCTGCACCGAGCTCACGTGCTTTCTTAGCGTCGCGCGGAGTATCTGCGTTGGTGCGGACTTTAAGAGTTCTGAACTCGTCAGCCCAGCCCATGATTCTGCCGAATTCGCCTGCGATGGAAGCGTCAACGGTGGGGATGATTCCGTCGTAAATGTTACCGGTGGAACCGTCGATTGAAATATAGTCACCCTCATGGAAGGTTTTTCCTGCGAGAACGAACTTCTTGTTCTCCTCATCCATATTGATTTCGGAGCATCCCGAAACACAGCATGTACCCATACCGCGGGCAACAACGGCTGCGTGAGAAGTCATACCGCCGCGAACGGTGAGTATACCCTGAGAAGCCTTCATACCGGTGATATCCTCGGGAGAGGTTTCGAGACGAACAAGAACGACTTTCTCGCCTCTCTCTTTCCATACCTCTGCGTCCTCTGCGGTGAATACAATCTTACCGCATGCAGCTCCGGGCGAAGCGCCGAGACCCTTGCCGATGGGAGTTGCAGCCTTAAGAGCCTTGGAATCAAACTGGGGATGAAGAAGAGTGTCAAGGTTTCTGGGGTCGATCATTGCGACAGCCTCTTCGGGGGTTCTCATACCCTCGTCAACGAGGTCGCATGCGATCTTGAGAGCTGCCTGAGCGGTTCTCTTACCGTTTCTGGTCTGAAGCATGAAGAGCTTGCCGTGCTCAACGGTGAACTCCATGTCCTGCATGTCTCTGTAATGATTTTCAAGAGTAGAGCAAACTTCCTTGAACTGCTTGAAAGCCTCGGGGAATTTCTGCTCCATCTCGGTGATGTGCATAGGAGTACGTACACCTGCAACAACGTCCTCGCCCTGTGCGTTGGTAAGGAATTCGCCGAAGAGTCCCTTTGCGCCGGTAGCGGGGTCGCGGGTGAACGCAACGCCGGTTCCGCAGTCGTCGCCCATATTGCCGAATGCCATGGACTGAACGTTAACTGCGGTACCCCATGAGTAGGGGATATCGTTATCACGTCTGTAAACGTTTGCACGGGGGTTGTCCCATGAACGGAAAACAGCCTTGATAGCGCCGAAGAGCTGTTCTTTGGGATCTGAGGGGAAATCGGTGCCGATCTTTGCCTTGTACTCAGCCTTGAACTGTCCTGCAAGCTCTTTAAGATCGTCAGCGGTAAGCTCAACGTCCTGCTTAACGCCCTTCTTAGCCTTCATCTCGTCGATGAGCTGTTCAAAATACTTTTTGCCGACTTCCATAACGACGTCGGAATACATCTGAATAAATCTTCTGTAGCAGTCCCAAGCCCAGCGGGGGTTGTTGGATTTCTCTGCGATAACCGCTACAACATCCTCGTTAAGACCGAGGTTAAGAATGGTGTCCATCATGCCGGGCATCGAAGCGCGCGCGCCCGAACGAACCGAAACGAGAAGCGGGTTTTCCTTATCGCCGAACTTTTTGCCGGTGATGCCCTCCATCTTTACGATGTACTCGTTGATCTCAGCCATGATGTCGGCGTTGATCTCACGGCCGTCCTCATAGTACTGGGTGCAGGCCTCTGTCGTGATGGTGAAGCCCTGGGGTACGGGGAGACCGATATTGGTCATCTCGGCAAGGTTTGCGCCCTTACCGCCGAGGAGCTCTCTCATGTTAGCATTGCCTTCTGAGAAAAGATAACAATACTTTTTGCTCATTTAATCTTCCTCCAAAAAAAATTTGAAACTTCGTTCTGCCTTAAAATATACGGCATTACGATAATAAGGTATAAATCACCGTTAATCATTATAACAGACATATTTAAAAATAGCAAATGGTTTTTGCCCTTAATATGAAATTTTTTCCGAATTGCATAATATTCATTTTAATTATATGCATTTCTAAGGATTTTTTCGTCGAATTTTAATAATCGATTCGTCCGAGCGGTATTTACAAAAAAAATTATATATGATAAAATGATAATTGTAAAAAATTCGCTTTGCGTTTATCATAAGGAGGGGTTTCCGATTTGGAAAAGAAAAAAAGAGGAACGCGAGTCTGGTTTAACCTGATTCTGTTCGGGCTTATGGGACAGATTGCGTGGAACGTCGAAAACATGTACTTCAACACCTTTTTATGTAACTACATCTACGGTCACGCCTCTCAAGAGGCTGTTTCCGGCGCAATAAGCATAGTCGACGGCGTTTCGCGGATGGTCGCGCTGAGCGCGGTCACCGCAGTCGTTACGACGTTTATAATGGGCAATTTAAGCGACAAGGTAAACAACCGTAAGTTCTTTATCTGCGGGGGCTATATTCTATGGGGACTCATAACGGGATGCTTCGGATTTATCTCGCTTGATAATACCGAAAAGCTGTTCGGATTCTCCGACGCCGCCGCGGTTCTGACCGCAACGGTGTGGATAGTCGTTGCAATGGACTGCATAATGACGTTCATGGGTTCGACGAGCAATGACTCGGCGTTCAATGCGTGGATAACCGACGTTACCACGACCGAAAACAGAACGCTTGCGGAGACGGTTCTTGCGATAATGCCCGCAGCGGCGATGGGAATAGTCCTCGCAGGCGGCGGAATAGTCGTTTCGAAGGTCGGCTATCCTGTATTCTTCTTCATCTTAGGCGGAATCGTCATACTGTGCGGAATCATTGGACTTTTCACGTTAAAGGATTCGAGAACGGGCGAAAAAAATACGAATACGAATTACTGGGCGGATCTTTTCTACGGATTCAAACCGTCCGTCGTAAAGGAGAATTCGAGACTTTATCTCACTTTTGCGACGATATGTATTTACTCGATTGCGCTCCAGGTTTTCTTCCCTTATATAATAGTATATCTTCAGCACAGCGACGTTGATTTTATGAATTCGATTTCGTCGCTTCTCGAAATAAAAGCGTTAATTCCTATTATAATACTCGCCTTCGCGGTGCTTGCGTTTATTATAGTGTTTGTTACAAAGTCAAATAAATTCGGCAAGGAGATATTTGTTCTCATAGCCGCCGTTCTTTACGCGGGCGGACTTATCGCGGCGTATTTTGCTCACGACGCGGTTAAATTCGTACTCTGCGCGCTTCCCATGCTCGCGGGTTATGCCGTTATCGGTATCGCGCTGAACGCCGTAATCAGAGACTTTACCCCTGAGGACAAAACGGGACTTTTCCAGGGAGTCAGAATGATATTCTACGTTCTCATTCCCATGGTTCTCGGACCGAAACTTTGCTCGATAGCTTCGAAGAATTCGACTATATCATATATAAACGACTACGGCGCGGAGAATATCCTGCCGTCGTCGGTCATGTTCCTTGTTGCGGGAATTACGGCTCTGTTCGTATTTATTCCCCTTATCGTGCTTATCAAAAAAGGCATGGAACCCGATAAAATAAAGGAGTGCGGTAAATGATAAATATTCGGCTTCACACAAGTCTTGCAAAGATTTTTCCCGATGAAATATGCTCGGGTAAATTCGACGGCGAATTATACACGCTTAAAAATCAGCGTTCGTCGTTTCAGATGTCGTTAATTGACGACAGGGACGTTGAATGTACCGTCTCCGTCAAAAGCGATATCGCGGGATGCATTTCATATTACGAGGTTAAAAATATCCCGGCTTCTCATACAAAACCGGACGACGCGGACGAATATATATTAAAAAACGGCGTTCCCGGCGAATACCCCGACGCTCTTATGCCCGTTTCGGACGTTATAACATTAAAACGCGGAGAGTATAAGGCTCTGTGGTTTGAATTCGATATTCCGTCGGACTGCTCCGCAGGATGTCATGAGGTTAGAATTACGGTGAACGCAGACGGCGAAACTGCCGAAAAAAGCCTTATTCTTCATATATTCGACGCTTCTCCCGCAAAGCAGAAGCTTAAATATACAAACTGGTTTCACACCGATTGCCTTTCGACTTATTATCATGCGGAGGTTTTCGGCGAGGAATACTGGAGAATCGTCGAAAACTTTATGCTTACGGCGAGAAAGCACGGCGTAAATATGATTCTGACCCCGCTGTTTACCCCGCCTCTCGATACCGAAGCCGGCGGAGAGAGACCGACCGTTCAGCTCGTTGACGTACGCAGAGACGGCGGGAAATATTACTTTAAATTCGATAAACTCGAAAGATGGATAAATTTATGCGATAAGTGCGGTATAAAGTATTTTGAAATGTCGCATCTGTTTACCCAGTGGGGCGCGGATCATGCTCCTAAGATTATGGCGCAGACCGAAAACGGTTACGAACGTATTTTCGGCTGGGAGACAAACGCTTCGGGCAGACATTACACCGACTTTATCCGCCAGTTCGCGAGCGCACTGAAAGTATTTATCGAAAAACACGACATCGGTCAGCGGTGCTATTTCCATGTTTCCGACGAACCGTCGCTTCAGCACCTGTTAGCGTACAGAAAAGCGTCTAAACTCATAGACGACGTGTTCGGCGAGTATAATCATATCGACGCTTTGAGCGATTATACTTTTTATAAACTCGGATATATAAGAACTCCCGTACCGATAGAGGACAGGATAGACGATTTTAAGGGCAGCGTTCCCGAGCTTTGGACTTACTACTGCGGAGGCCCCGGAAACAACAATATGCCCAACAGATACTTCTGCCAGCCGTCGCTGAGAAACCGTATTATCGGCGTTATAATGTACGTTTACGGCGTAGACGGATTCCTCCACTGGGGATATAACTTCTGGTATACGAAACTGTCGAAAGCGGAAATTGACCCGTACAAAGTATCGGACGCGGGCGGATTCTTCCCCTCGGGCGACTCGTACGTTGTTTACCCCGGCGAGGACGGAACCCCCGTATGCTCGCTTCGGCTTAAGGTATTTTACGACGCGATACAGGACTTCACCGCACTTCAGACGCTCGAAAGATATTCCGACAGACATGCCGTCAAGGCGCTTGTAGAAAAGCATCTCGGTAAAGTTTCGTTCTCGGAGTATTCAAAGGACGAAAACGATCTTCTCGAACTTATGAGGGAAGTATATTCATTGATTGAGAACAAAAAAAACGAAACGGAGAAAAAATAAAAATGAGAGATACATACGAAACGCCGCTTAATTCGCGCTATGCAAGCAAAGAGATGCAGTATCTGCACTCTCCGGATTTTAAATTTAAAACATGGAGAAAACTTTGGATTGCATTAGCCGAAAGCGAAAAGGAGCTCGGACTTAACATAACGGACGATCAGATTGCCGAACTCAAAGCGCACGCGGATGATATCAATTACGACGTCGCTCAGCAGAGAGAAAAAGAGTGCCGTCACGACGTAATGTCGCATGTTTACGCCTACGGCGTCCAGTGTCCGAACGCTAAGCCGATAATTCACCTCGGCGCAACGTCGTGCTACGTAGGCGACAATACCGACCTTATAATAATGCGCGAATCGTTGAGACTCCTTGAGAAGAAGATAGCTTCCGTTATCGAAGTTCTCGCGGATTTTGCGGATAAATACAAAAAACTGCCCTGCCTTGCGTTTACGCATTTTCAGCCCGCACAGCCCACGACCGTAGGAAAACGAGCGTCACTGTGGATAATGGATTTGCTTCTTGACTTGAAAGCGGTCGAAAACGCGGCGGATTCCATGCTTCTGCTCGGCTCAAAGGGAACGACGGGAACACAGGCGAGTTTTTTGGATTTGTTTGATTCGGACTGCGGTAAGGTCAGACAACTTGATAAAAAAATCGCTGAAAAAATGGATTTCCCCGGCGTACTGCCCGTATCCGGTCAGACTTATACGAGAAAAATAGATTTTAATGTTCTTTCGGTTCTCTCGGGAATTGCGCAGTCTGCCGCCAAATTCTCAAACGACATAAGACTGTTACAGCATTTAAAGGAAATAGAGGAGCCGTTTGAAAAAAATCAGATAGGCTCGTCGGCTATGGCGTATAAGCGCAATCCCATGAGATGCGAGCGTATTGCGGGACTTGCAAGATACGTTATGTGCGATAACCTAAACCCCGCGGTCACCGCCGCGACCCAGTGGTTTGAGAGAACGCTCGACGATTCGGCGAACCGCAGAATAAGTATTGCCGAGGCATTCCTCGCCGTCGACGGAATACTCAATCTGTATTTAAATGTCGCGGACGGACTCGTCGTTTACGATAAAATGATTGAACAGCATCTTATCAAAGAGCTTCCGTTTATGGCGACTGAAAATATTATGATGGAGGCTGTCAAAAAGGGCGCGGACAGACAGGTTCTGCACGAAAAAATACGCGTTCACTCCATGGAGGCAGGCAGAATTGTCAAGAACGGCGGAGAAAATGACCTTGTTGACAGAATTGCGGGCGACGGGGCGTTCATGATTACAAAGGACGAAATTCTCGCCGTATTAAAACCCGAAAACTACATCGGCATGGCGGATGTTCAGGTCGACGATTTTATAAAAAACGAGGTCGCTCCCGTCATTGAAAAGTACGGAAAAATCCGCATGGGTGCGGAAATTACAGTGTAAATTTACATATTATTAACAAGTTTTAACCTTTTGTTTATATTGACAACCGATAAATATTGTTGTATAATCAAAAAAAATGGGTTATTGTCAAAAGCAGAATTCGTTAATTAAATGTTTTTTAGGAGGAATTCCGGCATGAAAAAAACTATTTCAGCAAAACTCACCGCTTTCGCGCTTGCCGTTGTAATGCTTCTGAGCGTTCTCCCCGTCGCAGTTTTTGCAGCGGATGATCTTACGTTCGGATATTACTTCGCAGACGAAGCAAGAACGATGGTAATAATCGATGATTTCACATCGGATGTTCCCGCCGACGGTAAGGTTTCGATTCCCGCGTCGTACGACGGCTTCAAGGTTGTAGGCATCGCGTCGTATGCATTTTTCGAGCTTGATGATCTTAAGGCGGTTGAAATTCCCGCGAGCGTTCTTCTTATAGAAGCCGACGCATTTTCGGGCTGTGAAAATATTGCGGACGTTACGATAAATAACGCCGACTGCGATATCGCCGCAGACGTTTTTAAAAATACCGCATGGTATGAAAACCACGAGCAGGATTTTATTATGAACGGCACGACTCTCCTTTATTATAAGGGATGCGATGAAACCGTTTACCTTCCCTATAACGTTACCAAGATAGGCGCCGGAGCGTTCAAGGACAATACCTCCGTTAAAGAGGTTGTTTTCACCGACTCCGTTTCCGAAATAGGCGACTACGCTTTCTATGGCTGCGAAAATCTCGAATCTTTAAAGATTAACAGCAAGATTGAGTCCGTAGGCTCTTTCGCATTCGACGGTACAAAATGGCTTAAGGATTATCCCTCGGAGTTCGTTATCATGGGCTCCACTCTTATAAGATACAAGGGCACGGCTTCCGAGGTCGTTGTTCCTTCTAACGTAACGAAAATCGGCGACTATGCTTTTGAGGTTAAGTCAAAGGATATCGCTTCGAGAGTTTATGTTCCCGCTTCTGTTGAGGAATTCGGCAAAGAATGCTTCTTCCTCTACAAATCGGCTGACAACGTATATCCCGACCTTCTTATCTGTAAGGGAAGCAAGGCTCAGGAATACCTTGATAAAAACAAAATCGACTACGAAATCGCAGGTCTCTACGGCGACGCGGATTTCGACGGCAAAGTAACTGCCGGCGACGCACGTTTTATTCTCCGTGTAGCTTCGAAACTTGAGGCTCCTCTTTCGGGTGCCGCTCTCATGTTCAGTGATATGAACAACGACGGCAAGATTACCGCTGAAGACGCGAGAATGATTCTCAGAACCGCTGCTAAGATTGAATCGGCTTCCGATATCGCTTCAATGCCCAGATCAACATACGACACGTTAAAGTATGTTGCAGCTGTTCTTAATCAGACTAAGGATAAGGCGGGATACTCCGTTCTCTCCTACCAGTCGATTAAGGAGTACAAGATGGCTGTAAATCCGCAGACGTACTTCAATGAGTTCAAGAAAGAGCTTGTCAGCGAGAAGAAGGCTGCCGCAGTTAAATACGAAGCAGGCTCCGACGACGCGATAAAGAATCTTTATGAGGCGACGCTTATTGATTCTTCGGCGGTTAAGTCAAGCTCGTGCGTACTCAAGGACGGCAAGTACATTATTACAATAGTTCTCAATAACGAGACCGTAAGCAGTAAAACTCCCGACTCGGGCTCAAAAACCGCAAGACTTATGCCTGTTATCGACTGCAGCTATTATCTCAATAAACTTGCGGGCAAGTATTGGTACAAGGCTGCCGGTACGAACTTTGATTTCGATATGACTTACACCGACTGCACCATGACCATGGAAGTTGACGCTAAGACAAATCATATTTCAAACATTACCTATAACATGAATTATGATATTCAGGTTTCCGCAGGTAAGATTATGTCTATCCCCATCAAGAACGATAAGGGCAAGGACGGATGCTCCGCTGTAAGATGCGACACTGTTGTTTACTCGAACTTTGAGTATAAATAAGCATAATAAATAATGATACCGCCCGACAGAAGCCTGTCGGGCGGCGTTTTCATTTATTTTGTATTTATTAGTTTTAATATATTTATATCAGTTTGTATTCTGTTTGGAAGAATTCAATATAATATCAATAAAAACAGCGTATTTATATATTAAAGATATTTCGTACGACTCCCCATATAATAACTATGATGAGCACGGTTAAGTCAAACGCTTTATTAGGCGAACGGTAATTAAATTTACCGCTTTTTATATAGGCGGCTGCAGAAATGCAGAGGACAAAAAGTATATAAAACGCCTCGAGCGGGAAAAGCATATTGTATTTTATTCCGCCGGCAAAATTCAGTTTTAAAAACTCTCTTACAGCGCGGGTTGAACCGCATCCCGGACAGTAAAGCCCTCGGTTTCCTAAAATAAATCCGGTAATCAGATTAAACGGACATCTCCACGAAATATCGGTTATGCGGTAAAACTTAAATGCAAGCATAATAATTATAACGGCGGAAATGACGGCAAGGATTAATTTTATAATTCTTTTCTTCATTTTTTCACCCGAAAATTAATATTTATTTATGATTATATTACGTCCGTTGACATTT
This sequence comes from Oscillospiraceae bacterium, assembly GCA_022763825.1. Classification (GTDB taxonomy): domain Bacteria; phylum Bacillota; class Clostridia; order Oscillospirales; family Acutalibacteraceae; genus CALACW01. Next base: position 20,299 of record JALEQX010000104.1, read on the forward strand.
TTCAACGTATGTGATAATATAAGCAAAAGAAAGTCGAACTCATAAGGTTTATATCCATCCTCTTTCCGCTTCGACTGCGTTAAAGAAACTTGAAAGCCGTTAGGCTTCCGGCGTTCCTTTGCCTTGCCGAAACGAAAATATGATGAATCTAAACTGCTTCGCACCCAAAA
>JALEQX010000022.1 GCA_022763825.1 Oscillospiraceae bacterium
TATAATGAAAATTTCACAGGTGATATATGCGTGATAGCATTCAAGTGATAGCTATTTGATAGCAAAAGTCAAAACACCTCATAGAATTGAGATAATCTGTACCAAATCAAAGCACATCAAGTCAAAATTCCTAAAAAAACAGTTAAAGTCTGTTTTACACTTAGGAGTGGGAATAAAATGAATTGAGCGGACTTCTCCGATCGGAGGATTAGAATTTGTTGTCCGGCGAATAATAAAAAACTGTGAACGAAAATAAAAGTTCACAGCTTTTTTATTTTTGACAAAGTCTTGTCGATATCTGAAAAAATGAGTATTGATTGATTTTTTATTTTCCTCAGACAGTCGACTTCACCGAAATTAATACACGCGTACACCGCGTTCGGGATTTGAGACGTCATGTGCCAAAACGGATATTTTATGATCGGCGAGGCGTTCATTCGAAATATCTCGGATTTTCCTTCAAAAACGCATTTATCAGGTATATTTTTTTCTGGTTGTGCGTCATGTTTTTTATCTCTCTTTTTATTTCTATTATATCCCCGTCGGTTTCTGTTGTAAAGTACGCACGAAATAGTTACCGTAAAGCAGAAAAAGAAATAATTATTTTTTCGGGGGGATGTAAAAATCGGTTTTTTTGATGATACTTATACTGTACTTTTAAATTGCGTTAAATGTTTTTATTTTAAAGAAATGTGCATATAATTTAATATAAATGTAAAAAAAAGTTGCATTTATTGCAAAAGTGGTCTTGCATTTTATGCAATAAAAGTATATTATATTTACTAGAAAAGGTTAGAAAGAAATGATATCTGTGAAAATTCAGGCTGCATATATTGACGGTTTTAAAAATTTATCCGATGTTAATATTACATTTAATGACATAACGGCGTTGATTTCGCTGAACAATTTCGGTAAGTCAAATGTTTTGTCCGCAATCGACTTCGGGCTTGCATTTATAAAAAGTCTGCCGAGTGATAAATCTTTAATGATGTCAAATGCAAATTTGATTCCCATGCATAAAAGTTTATACGGTAAAAATTGTAAGTTTCAAATGGAAACCGTTACTCATATTTCGAATGTCTGCTACAAAGCGGTTTACGGATACGAATTTGTCTGGAAGGTTAACGAGGACGAGGAGCCTCATATAATTAAAGAATATCTGAATGTTAAGAAAATTGACGGCGAAAAAAATCAGTACGTCAAATATATCAACAGAAATTCCGATACGAAATCGTTTTTCAGAAGATCCGAGAGCGGAAGATGTTCTTGCGTTATCAATGTAAAACCGAATGAGCTTGTTATTAATAAATTACAGCTTTTTGATTCGCTGTATTATTCGAAAATTGTAGACAAAATCAACAATATGACGTTTTATATGGAAAACAGTCTTGACGTAAAGGATTTTTATAAAACAGATCCTATAATAAGAAAAGGGTTTGACGGTATGACTGTTGATTCGGAGAATCTGCCTCGAGTTATTTTCCAGCTGAAACAGAAATATCCGGAGAAATTCGGGCTGCTTGTAAGTATATATAACGACCTTTTTCCTGAGATAGAGGATGTTATTGTTGAACAGTATAAAGTAAATTTCGCTTCCGACACTCAGTTTCCCGACAATGCCCCGTTTGTTTTGTCGAACGCTATGTACAGCTTATTTGTCAGGAATGTTAACCTGATACATCCGATTAATTTTGAATTAATGTCGGACGGCGCGAAACGTGTATTTCTGATTCTGACGAGAATTATTCTTGCCGATATAAGCAACATTTCATTGATAGCTATAGAGGAGCCCGAAAATTCCGTGCATCCCGGGTTGTTCAAGTCATATATTCAAATAATCAGTCAGCTTTTAACCGATTGCAGAGTTGTAATAACCAGCCATTCGCCGTACATTATTAATTATCTTGACCCGTCATGGATTTATGTCGGAATAAATAAAAAACCGGGCGTTGCTTCGTTTTTCGGATTTAAAAAGTCGGGAAGCCGTATGCTTCAAAGAGACGCCGAGAAATACAAAATGTCTATGGGCGACTATCTTTATTCAATGCTGGCAGACACAGAAAACGATTGGTCTGACTATTTGGAGATCGACGATGAATAAGTGTGTGGTTTTATTTGTTGAAGGAGAAACGGAAGTTTGTTTTTATAAAAAACTCATTGATTATCTGAGAAATAAATGTTCGTCCAAACAGTTTGATGTCTGCTGTGAAATTAAAAATGTCAAGGGCGTAGGTAATTTTAAAAAAGACGCTTTGCGTAAATTTGACAAGGATATAAAAAAGAAATACAATAAACATTCTATTTGTGCGGTTCTTTGCAGTGATACGGATGTTTTTGAAATTTCTCCGAGACCGGCGTTAAAATGGGATGAGGTAATAAAGGATTTTTATGACAGCGGTGCAAAAAATGTAATTCATATTGAAGCATACCATTCGATTGAAGACTGGTTTTTGTACGATCTTGAAGGAATATTAACATATCTGCATTTGCCGAAAACTACGAAAGCAAAGGGTTCAAACGGATATGAAAAATTGACAGGATTATTTAAGCAGGGAAAAAAGATATATTATAAAGGAACCAAATGCACAGATTTTTTGGAGCAATTGAATATGGATATAATATATAAACGCATTTATAAAAATATTTTACCTTTAATTGAAGAATTGGACTGTAATTTTTAATAAGAACTGAGGCGGGAGCTGTGACATTTGACGAATTTCTTGAGTTTATTGGGCAAAAGATTGCTCCGTACACGTTAAGCGAAGTCGGGGAGATAAACATGGCTGTCATATATGACAATTATTCCATGGAACTTATACTCGAATGCGTTGAAATCGGAATGTCAAGGTATATCAAATACAACGAAAGCGGAGTTCCGATACCCGATTCCGTTCAGAATTTTGTAAATAAACTCGGCGGTATTGTTCACAATAAATCACTTAACTGCATTGAGCGCGAAGTAAACCATATAAAGAGCGCGGGCAGAAACGCTTTTACAATGTGGAAAAACCGACAGGCGGAGTCGATACTCTCCGACTATGTCGAGGCGTTGAAAAGTCTGTCACGGACAGACGAGCAAATTGCTTCGGATTTGAAGAAAAACGTTTTGAGTCTTGTCAGCCGATGTGATTCGTGGGTTCAATGGAGTGAGGCTATGTGCTCGAGAATTGACGATATTGAGCGCTGGAACAGGTTGGATGAAATTCTCGGCGGGGTATATACCGCGCAGTTGATTCCGGATGAGATTTATAATTCGGCTGATGAATATGTGCGTTCATTATGCAGACAGATAAACGTCTGTTTTGAACTCAAATTATACGACTGCGTGGCGGCGGTTATGAGAAAACTGCTTGAAACTCTCATCATCGGGACATACCGTCGTTTTCATATTGACTGCGATATTACGCAAAAGGGCGGGATGTATTATGTTTCGCTCGAAAGAATGATACTGAATATCCGCCGTAATACCCAGATAAATATAGACGAGGATATTAAAAATCTGCTGTTTGATTTTATTAATTTCGGACTTAACGAGGTTCGTTCTTTTGCATTCCTGACGTCTGACAGAGCCGTCGCGCCCGAGGCGTATAAATTTAATAAAATCGTCGGATATTTTATAAATTTGAATAATTCAGAATAAACTTTTCATTATTATATGAGATTTAATTGGGGAGCTGTCATTTCGGACGGTTCCCGCTTTTTTTATAAACTTATATTTACGGTATGAAATTTTTGACAGT
>JALEQX010000004.1 GCA_022763825.1 Oscillospiraceae bacterium
ATTCAGATATTATCGAAACAAAAAGGATAGAGGATATAGACGCATTGACGTTCGGCGTACTTTACAGAAAGGGCGAAGAGTCGGAAATTGTAAGGGATTTCGTCAGCTTCGCATGCGACGGAGCGAAAATATTTTTATAAACAATAATTTGTCGAGACAAATTATTGTTTCAGTGATTAGCGGTTAGTTGTCAGCAGTCAGTATTACGTAATTTCTAACCGCTGCCCGCTGTCTGCTGTCCAAAACAATAATTTATTGCGATAACGCAGTAAATTATTGTTTCCACGGGGGGAGAATTCATGACTCAAAAAAGCAAAGAAACATTAAAAATAATTCTGCGGGGCGTTGTTGCGCTCATTTTATTCGCCGTCGCGATATGGAAATACGACGAATTGTCCTCAATCGACCTTGAGTCAATCATCGCGTCGATAGATAACCGCCGGCTCGTATGGGTCGTCGTGCTCGGCGTTTATCTCGTAAAAGCTCTTGTATTCGTTATCCCCGCCTCGGTCATATACGTCGCGGTCGGCGCGGCGCTACCGACGGCGCAGGCAGTGCTCATAAACGTGCTGGGTATTACGCTCGAGGTCACGGTAACGTATTTCCTCGGCAGATTTTTAGGCGCGGATTACGTCGAGAGATTGTTGTCAAAAAAAGAAGCGGGCAGAAAACTTCTGAACATGGATTTGCAGAATAAAAAATCGCTTATGTTCACCGTCCGTTTTCTCCCCGCGTTCCCGATAGATTTCGTAAGCCTGTTTTTCGGAGCCTCGCACAGTAATTTTCTCGTTTATTTCGCTTTTTCCGTCCTCGGAATCGCGCCGAGAGTTATTCTTTTCACGATACTCGGCGACGGCATTTTCGCGTGGATTCCGATGGATAAAATCGTGCTTATAGTAATCTGTGCAATCCCCATAGGTGTTATCGCATATTTCATAAAAAAGTTTGTTATAGAAAAGAAAAAGGCGGAAAAAGAAGCGGAAAAAACATTCGAAAATAAAGATAAAAATTAAAAAATCGGCGGATCGCTTGTGACGGTTCGCCGATTTTTTTAACTTTTAATTCTGAATTTTCCCTTGCCGTGACCGGTAACAGGTTCAACAACTTTTGCAGATTTCATTTGATTGAGCAGTATTCCCGCCGATGTGTTCGATTCTTCAAAAATTTCAGCAATATCTGATCTTCCGAAATACTCCTTATCTCTCAAAAGCTCGATTGCAGCCCGCATCTTTTCTTTTGCTTTCGGTGTAAAATTATTTATACCAACCGCAACTTTTTCCGAATCAACCGCAACTTTTTCCTTATTTAATTTGTAATTAAGATTTGAAAGAATTACTGTAAATTGAGTTGAATCCGAATAAAAAACCGGCTCGCATCCTTTTGTAAAATTCGCGGAATTTTCATATGCGTTTCGTATTTTATTCAAACCGCTTCCCTGACGTTCCATATAGCCTAATTTTGAAAACACATCAGCCAAAATCGGATTTCTTCTATATGACGGAACATTGTTTAAATCTCTGTTTTGTATAAATGTACCGTCAGGCATTCCGCCGGGAGAATAAATACTAAGCCTATCATCAAACATATCAATATGGATTTCGCTTCCTAATATCAAATAGTCTCTGTGTATCAAGGCGTTGACAACAGCTTCAAAAAAGCTCCGCTCACAATAATCGGGCATTTCTATCCTTGAATCGGCAGTTTTGCTCCAAAGCGTTCTCATGTTTCTTTTGATAAAGCCGATACTTTCATTCAACAGGGTTATTAAACTGCCGGAAAATTCCGCACTGTCTAAAGCATCAATTTTACCCCCGCTCTTATCTGTTCCGTTCCACCTGGTACAAAATACACGGGAATTCAAAACAGGCGAATCATCGGCTAATAAGGCTCCCGTATTTGTAAGCTTTCCCGAATTATCACGCAAACAAAATGAATCGAAAAATTTTTCAGACATACTCTCTTTCGTCCATGATTTGTATCTCTCTCTAAGCTTTGAAAAAGAATAATCATTAAAATCAAAAGGCGTTATAAGAGAATCAAAAGATTTATTCAGTCCGTTTAAAATTAAGCGGTTCAGAATATGATTTGAAGCCGGCACACTTTCATTGCCGATACGAACATAAGCTTCCGTTACTCCGTCGGCTTTATAATAATAGGGTGTATCATGACCGGGATATACATTGAGAATTATTATATTTTTTTTATCAAAACGTACGGAATTCAATGAAAAAACAGGGTGAGGCGTTATTCTTGATATTATCAGTTCACTTATTTTCTCCGAGTCTTTTTGAATATCATCAAGCCCTATAATTGTTTTATTATCCTCAACTCCGAAAATCAATACACCTCCTGTGCCGTTTGAAAATGCACTGACACTTTTTAACCAGCTTTTTGGTTTTCTTGTTTCGACTGCTGATTTAAAATCACACTCTGTTGATTCAGCAATATAATTATCCAACGGATTCATGAAATCGCCTCTTTTCATAACTAAACCGTAAAAATGAATTCAAAATAAAAAGTTTGTTATATTTTCAGCTTCGCATTATCCATGAACTTAAAGATTCTCGGTTGTACGAATTCTCTGATAATTATATAAACCGTAAATCCGATAGCCGCGCCCATTACGACGTCCGATAAAAAGTGTGCGCCGGCAATAAGTCTTGCAAACGCGGTGAGCGCGGTGAATACGAACGCGACGGCAAAGAAAAGTATTTCCTTGTTCTTATGCTCCTTCATTCTGTCCGATACGCTCAGAAGCAGGAACGTTTCCGAAGCCGCGTACGTGTGACCGGAGGGGAACGAACGGCATCCTTTCATGCCGGCGATTTTGTACCACGGGGTGAAATTGTCTATCGTAAGACCGTTTACGCCGTTGAGCATATCGCGGTATCTCGGTCTGCCCCAGACGCGTTTGATAACCTCGACTCCCGCCGCCGTTACGAGAAACGTGAGAAGTCCGACTATCGCAAGCGGGCGCAGACGAATCATTGTCTCACGCTTTATGAGTCCGCCGAGAAACAAAGTCAATGCGGAGAACGCGACGGCTATGAGTATTAAAAATACCTTTGAAAAATCCTCGCCGAACCAGTCGTCGCCCAGCTTGAACATGCACAGAACCCAGCCTGCAAGAACCGCGAATGCGTACCCTGCGCCGAGAATTATATTTAACTTTTTATCCTTCATCGTCCGTGCGTAGAACATAACCGTAAACGCAAAAGGAATGATGCAGAACATCGGGAACTCCGCGAATTTTTCCATGAAAATTCCGAAGCCGTTTGCCGGATTGTAAAGCGTGTTGTCTATCGCAAGATCCTTAAACGTCGCGGCGATGAGAAGAATCAGAGCAACGGCGTAAAATCCCGCGTAATAAAAAACGCGCATTTTCGGTTTTCTTTTTTCCATACCGAAACCTCCTGTATGTTTGTAATTTTATTTTAGTATATTTATTTTTATTTATCAATATTACTGTGTGTGTTTTTAGATTTTTTTAACAATTTAACCGACGCGAGTATCATTACAACCGGAAAAACCGAGGCGAAAAGCATACCTTTTTTCAAATCGTCGCCGAATGCGGACGATATCATGCCGACGAGATACGGTCCCGACGAACATCCCGCGTCGCCCGCAAGCGCGAGGAACGCGAAAACCGACGTTGAGCATACCGGCATTTTAACCGCTGCGAGACTGTACGTTCCCGGCCACATAACTCCGACGGCGAATCCGCACACACCCACGCCGATAAGCGACAGCACGGCAGAGGGTGAGAACGCGATTATCATATATCCCGCAAGACACAGCGCGGAGCAGAGCATTATATATCTTGTAAGTTCGACCTTTTTACTCAGGCGCGAATAAACGACTCTCGCAATGCCCATTAAAAGCGCGAACATACACGGTCCGGCGATATCTCCGACGGTTTTCGACACGCCGAGTCCCTTTTCGGCAAAAGCGGAAGCCCACTGACTGACCGCGATTTCCGCCGCGCCCGCGCACAGCATCATTATCATTAAAACCCTGAATATTCCCGATTTTAAAAGGTGAGTAAGTTTGTCCCCGGATTCCTCCGGTTCGACGGTCTTATAAAGCGGAACGAATATAAACAGTATGCCGTTGAGTATCGGGATTATCGACCAGACAGCCGACATTATTTTCCAATGCTCTATGCCTGCGGTCATGAAAAATACGGTTGAGAGGAGTATTACGAGCATTTGACCCCAGCAGTAGAATGAGTGGAGTATGCTCATGTGCGCCTCTTTGTTTTTTGTCGGGCAGGACTCGACAACGGGGCTGACGAGCACCTCTATAAGACCTCCGCCGACGGCATAGAACACGATGGCGATTGTAATGCCTATCATCGGCGACGGCAGAACCGACGGCAGTACGCCAAGTAAAATGAGTCCGATTCCCGCCATGAAGTGTGAACCGGCAATACAGATTCTGACGCCTATCCTGTCTACGAATTTAGCCGAAAGAAAGTCTACGCAAAGCTGAATGAGGAAGTTGAACATCGCAAGGAACGACAGCTGTTTGAGCGTTATGCCGTAGTCCTTTTGAAACGTGACGTAGAGTAACGGGGCGAAGTTGTTGACGACGGCCTGCGTAATGTAGCCTACATAGCTTGCAAAAAGAGTCGATTTGTAATTTTGCCTTAAATTCATTTTTTTATCCTTTTTTACATTTTAGATATAATATTTTATCATTTAATTTAAAATAAAGCAAGCCGTATGTGTTTTTCATATTTTTCAACGGTATGATTATCGTTTGTTTTAATAATAAGGATATTTAGTAAATTTTGATATAAAATTGATAAATTTCGGTAAACTTCTATTGACAATGTAGATTTTCTTTTATATAATTAAATTACAGAACTAATATATGTAAAAATAAACCGATAGTTTAAACAAATAATAACGTATTAACATATTTTTTCATATTTGCATTATTGATATCGGAGGTGTTTGCGATGGTTTTATAATATCGGGCTAAGAATCGATTGTATTGAAATTTTATGAATTTAATTTAAAGGAGCGGAATACCTATGAACAAAAAACTTACTTATTTTAAAATAAGCGAACCTTTGCTTTTATTCATGTGGCTTGTGTTATCCTTATTGGGATTTCCGATAGTAAACGTAGGCTTTTTCGCAGATCCGCATAATACCGTCGCCGGTGTGATATTCTACATTCTGATATCGCTGATCGCGGCGGTCGCAATATTAAACTTAATTATCGGTATAAAAATAAAGCCTAAATCCTATAGCAAAAGAGAGTCGAACTCATAAGGTTTATATCCACCCTCTTTCCGCTTCGACTGCGTTAAAGAAACTTGAAAGCCGTTAGGCTTCCGGCGTTCCTTTGCCTTGCCGAAACGAAAATATGATTGATAAAAACTGCTCCGCACCCAAAATACAGCGGATTGCGTCTATGGGGACGGTTCTTTTCCGCTGGAATACTGGCGTATTTCAAGGGAAAAACCGTTCTCAGAGGCGTGAGACGGTGCGTTTTGGGCTTATGGGGTTCGACTCTCTTTTGCTATACGATACCGTCCGTGATTTTCAGCGTTGTTATGATAGGCTTTGTATGGGTCGAATCTATTTGGGTAAGTTATGAACCGAACGCGCTGCCGATTCTCTTTAACGGCGCAGCGTGCTTGTTCCTCGTTCTTTCGATAATAATAAGCGTACTTCCGTTTCGTAAAAAAGCAAAAACAGCATAGTAACGTCTTTCAAGTTTCTTTAACGCAGTCGAAGCGGAAAAAGGGCGGATATATTCCTTTACAGTTCGGTATATTTAATAAAATTCTCGGAGTTGTAGAAATACGGCTCCGATTTTTATATAAAAGAGCAGTTGAAACAAAGTTAATAAACGTATTATAATATACCTATAATAATTATAATATTCTTGGAGGCTTTTATATGAACAGGAAATCTAAGATCGCGCTTGTCTCCGCTTGTGCGGCCGGAATATATTCGGCTCTGACCGGACTTGTTTATTACGAGGTAATGGGCAGACGCGCGCACATTCCGCCGTTTGCTTTCTCGCTCGCCGACAAAAAGGCGCAGAAAAAGCCGGATTATAAACCATATAAGGAGACCGACGGCGAAAAGTGGTTTAAGGAGCAGTCTCTCATTGAATTTACGAGAACGAACGAGGAAAACCACGCGCTCAAAGCGTATTTTCTCCCGGCGGAGAACGATTCCAAAAAATTTGTTTTCCTCTCGCACGGCTACCGCTCGAACGCAAGGGACGAGTTCGGCAGATTTGCGAAATTCTATCACGATAACGGCGTAAACGTTTTCATGGTTGACCACCAGGCGGCGGGACAGAGCGAGGGCGGACTCATCACGTTCGGTCAGCGTGAGGCTCGCGACGGACTCGGATGGCTCGACTTCATGATCGATACGTTCGGTGATGATATCGAAATATTCCTGCACGGAATCTCAATGGGATGCGCGACGGTTACGGCAATGACGGGCAATGATACGCTTCCCGAAAACGTAAAGTTTACGGTTGCCGACTGCGGTTATACGTCTATGCTTGACGAATTCAAATCGAATCTTGACAAGGCGCACGTTCCTGCATTTCCGCTTCTTAACGCCGTCTCGGTGATCCACCGCGCGGCGACGGGCATGAGCATTAAGGAGGGCGCGCCGATTGACATGGTAAAGAACGCGAAAGTTCCCGTGCTGTTCATCCACGGAGCGACGGACGATTTTGTTCCGACGACAATGGTATTTGAGCTGTACGAGGCGTGTACGAGCGAAAAGGATCTGCTGATTGTCGACGACGCCGAACACGCCGAGAGCTATAAAAAAGACCCCGCCTCATACGAAGCGAAGGTTAAGGAATTCATGGATAAATATTTGTAATTACAAGAAGCAGAATTTTGACAACAAACGACAAAGTTCTGCTTTTATTGTAAAATATCTTTACAATAATGAAATTTTGTGATAAACTTGAGAAGTTCACGGATATATGTGAACCCCGGAGTTACCTATAAACGGTAGGCGGTTTGCCCTTTTTATCTGTTAAGAGGGCGAAAACCCTCTTATTTTTGATAAGGGGGTGATGCTTGTGACTGAATCAGTTATTATTTTAATGTTAATAATTGTTATCCTTTACATAGCAAAAAAATAACCGCCCGATAAAAAACCCAAGCGGGCGGTTATAAACCAATGCTGGGCGAAACCGTCTGTCCGGTAACTCCTTGCATTTTTATTATAATGGTTTTTTCAGATTTTGTCAATACTTACGTTTCGTAAAATTATAACAGGGCTTTGGCATTTTACGCTCAAAGCCCTGTTTTTTTACACAGACATTTTTTGAATGGGAATACGTTGTATTCCGGGGGTAAAGGCAGAAAATTTTAAATATGATTCTGCCGGCGGAAACCCGCAGATTTCATATTGCCGACGCAGATTTATTACCGATAAAACCGCAAGTCTCATGCGGGAAGATACTGCGTCTCAATTTGAATTTTCGCAATTATTTAAATTTGATTATCATTCATAATCCTATGAACTCTTTTCTGCCCGCTGACCGCTAATCACTGTTTCGCGCCGTTATCGAACATCTCCAGTACCTTAACGCTTGCCGCAAAGCACTTTGCCAGACCCTCTTCGTTCATGTTGTCGTACGAATCGCGTCTCGTATGGTAATAGCTTTCGAGCTTATGGTTAAGTCCCGTAACGCCCGTAGCTCTGAAGCCCGCCTGAGCAAACGCCGCCGAATCCGTCGCTCCGCCGAGAGGGGGAACCATGCCTTTAAGACAGTGAATGTCAAGCTCCGCGCACGCCTCCATAAACAGATCGGAAACGTCTTTATCGGCCGCAACGGTACCGTTCAGGTCACGGTAGTTTGTCATGAGATATTTGGGGTCGTGAATTGTATCGTATGAGAAAATAAACGTGGGAACGTCGTCAAATTCGCCCTTGTGCGCCTCGCACCACGCCTTTGCTCCGCGAAGCCCCGCTTCCTCGGAGCCGGTAAGAACCACGCCTACCTCCGTGTTTTCAAGCTCGATTCCGGCGTCCTTCATATATTTGAGAATCGCAATACCCATATAGCATCCCGAAAGATTGTCGTTCGCGCCGTCAACGACTCTTTTGTAGTTTACCATAAAATAAAGACCTGCAATAAACGGAACGAAGAGAAGTCCCCAAAGTCCGGCCTTAACAACAGGGTCGGAGATATCGGCGGCAGCAAATGCTATTCCGTTCTTCGCCATATATATAATTGAAATAATAATATAGTAAAGAGCGCCGACTCCGCACAATATGGCGTGACCCTCAAAGCCGACTCCGCCGAGCGCGTAGTTTACGGGCCACTCCCATGCCGCGTCGGGATGACCGTTGAATATGATGCGTCTCTTTGTTTCGCCCGTACAGTTCTTTATCGCAGTAACGTTATGACCCGTTTTCTCTTTGAAAAAACGGTCGACGGTTTTCTTATAAAGACCGAACTCGAGAAACGCGAGCGTAAGTCCCGCGACGATAAGAATTACAGAAGCGAGCGGGAAGAAGAAAAACAATACGACAGCCGCAAGCACAAATGTAAGCGTGAAAAAAAGCCAGCCGTAGAATGCGCCGGGGTTCTCCTTAAACGACTCTACGTCCGCTCTCTCGCAGCCGCAGTCGTTTTTAAGAACGTCCGCCATGTACTCGCACGCCTTTTTCTCGCCCTCGCTGCCGGGGCTTCTCTTGCCGAACGTCTTGATTATATGGGTTATTTCCTTAACCATATACGACGCGGCGTCTTTCTGCTTGGCTATAATTGATTTGAAATCAACTGTTTTTTCCGACATTGTAAAACACCTCTAAGTAAGTAATGAGAATCAGACCGGGGTTCGGTCGGGAAGAACGACTCTGATTATTACTATATCATATTTCAAAGCATAATTTATTTTGAGTAAATTGATAAATTATTAAAATTATTATTTTAAGTATACATTTTATACATATTTGCATAGATTCCGTTTTTATTTAACAATTCTTCATGCGTTCCGCTCTCCGCAATCCCGTCGGGAGTTATGACGAGAATTTTATCCGCGTTCTTAACGGTCGTCAGTCTGTGCGCTATCGTCAGCGTCGTTCTGCCCTTTGACAGTCCTTCGAGCGAGAGCTGAACCGCGCGTTCGCTCTCGTTGTCAAGTGCGCTCGTAGCCTCGTCGAGAATAAGTATCGGAGGATTTTTCAGAAACGCTCTCGCTATCGACAGCTTCTGCTTCTGACCGCCGGAGAGCTTGACTCCGCGCTCGCCGACGTACGTATCGTAGCCGTCGGGCATTGAACGTATAAATTCGTCTGCACCGGCATAAACGGAGGCTTTTATGATTTCCTCGTCGGACGCATCGGTTTTTCCGTAGGCGATATTGTCCCTGACCGTACCCGAAAAAATGTAAACGTCCTGCTGAACAACGCCGATATGCTCTCTTAACGACGTCAGCGTATAATTTTTTATATTGACTCCGTCAACGGTTATTTCGCCGCCGACAGGCTCGTAAAAACGCGGAATCAGACTGCAAAGCGTAGTTTTTCCTCCGCCCGACGGGCCGACAAGAGCGATATTCTGCCCCGCGCTTATTTTAAGACTTATATGCGACAGAACGTCGCCGTTGCCTGTTTTATAAGAGAAAGTCACGTCTTTGAATTCAATGTCTCCGCGCACGTCTTTCATTTCGACGGCGTTTTTTTCATCCGTTATCTCGGGTTCCTCGTCCATTATTTCATAAAATCTCTCAATACCGGTCATTCCGCGGTTGAACTGATCCATGAATTCAACGATTCTCTTCACCGTCGAAATGAGCGTCGAAACATACATTAAATAGACGACGAGATCGGGAGCTGTTATCGAGCCTTTTATTATAAACAACGCACCTGCGGTGACGACGGTTATATACAAAAGCCCGTCGAAAAACCCCTCTGCCGCGTGAAAGCTTGCGAGAGCCGTATATATTTTATGCTTTATATCGAGTATCTTCCCGTTTCCGTCGTCAAAACGAGCCTGTTCTCTTTTTTCATTGGCGAACGACTGAACTACCCTTATGCCCGACAGACTGTCCTCGGTCACGGCGTTCAGTTCTCCTATTTTGACTCTCGATTCGCGGTTGCCCTGTCTCATTTTCGAATTAAAATACGATAAAAATACGCACATCACCGGGATAATTGCGAATATTATAAGCGTCAGCCATACGTTCATTGTAGACAAAATACAGAAAAACGCGATAAATTTAACGCCCGCTATAAAAAATTCCTCCGGGCAGTGGTGCGAAAATTCCGTTATATCAAATAAATCGTTGGAAAGTCTCGACATCAGCGTGCCGACCTTTGCCTCGTCATAAAACGAAAACGACAGCTTCTGTAAATGTGCGAACATGTCTCTTCTCATATCGGTTTCGATTTTCGCGCCCATTATGTGACCGACGGACGACATATAGTAATTCGCCGCCACGCTTATAATTTTTATAATAAAATAAATTGCCGCCAGCTTTAAAACGTAGCTTACCGTAAGCGAGGCGAGGTCGTTTATTCCCCTGTCGGTTATGCTTCTTACAAGCAGAGGCAGAATAACATCGCCCGCCGTCGACATACCCGCACAGAACAGGTCGAACGCCACGGTCTTTCGGTATTTTTTATAATACGGAGAAAATTTCCGCATCAGTTTTATATTTTCGCTCATGATATCACCGTAAACATTAATAATAAATATTTTACCATAATATCTGTTCGGATTCAACCGAAAAAGTCTTTACTTTAATGCGGGGATAATGTATAATTTTTATTAACTATACGATTTATTTTTAAGGAGTCAACAGGATGGCAAATGTTATAAAGTTAAAACCGCACGTTGCTAGATTTATAAAACTTTATGAATTAAACGACCCCGCGGTACCCGCCGGGCTTAAGGAGAAAAAGCCCGTTAAGCCCGATTTAACGAAAATCGAGTACCCGCTCCCCGTTAAAAAGCGCGACTTTACTTGCTTCGACGAGTGTGACGGCATATTCTGGTACGGAAGCGAATACGGTCTTGTAAGATACGACGAAAACGCCGAATTCGACTACGATAAAATAATGTATTTCAGCGCGCACAGGGATTTAAAGGACAACCATGTAAAAAGCGTGCTTGCCGACAGGGACGGCGTATGGGTTATGACCTCGTCCGGCGCGTCGAGAATCGATATGAAAACGATTACATGCGAGCAGAAAGCTAATATTCTTCTCGACGAATGCGTGAATATAGTCAGCAGAATGGGCTTCGTCAGTCAGAGGAATCTGCGCGTGCCGGGAGATATCTCGACTCCGGAGAAATTTGCGGTCTCCGACAACGACGGCGGATTTACCGCGGCGTTCTGCATGGGCGAGCTTATGCATTACGATATATTGAGAAAAACAAAGGGCGAGGACGACCCCGAGACAAAGAAAATCAAGGATATTGCCGTCAAATCGCTTGAGGCGTGCCTGCTTCTTGCGTACATTCCCGGCAGAGCCGACGGCTTTATTGCAAGAACATTTCTGACGCCCGACGCTCCCATACCCGACGACGGTATTTTCATAAGAAGAACGGGGGACAAATCCGTTGTTCTGAACACGACATTCGCAGAGCATAAGGGACTCGTCGGCATGGAGATAGATTCGCCCGACCCGATTCCCGAAAGACTCAGACGAGTTTACCGCGACGCGGGATATTCGGACGATAACCTCGTTTACAAAGCCGATACTTCGAGCGACGAAACGACTCTTCACATGATGAATATATGCTTTGCTCACAAGATAATCGGCGGACAGGACAAAGAGCTTGACGATATAATGATGACGGCGGTCGAGCGTTTTGTCGACCACGTTATAGACAACGATTTTGAATTCGTCGACTTCCACGGCGAGCCTACAAGCTGGGCAAAGTGGAGCCCGCGCTACTTTTCCGAGGGTCTCGGATGGGTCGACAGCTGTCTTAACAGCGCCGAGGTCATGATGTACATAAGCATGGCGCAGTATCTGTTAGGCGAAAATAAAAAGAGAACCGACGCGTACAATCATCTTATCGAAATCGGTTATCCCGACCTTACGGCGAAACACTACGACCGTTCGCTGCTTGCGGGCAACGCAATGAAGTGCGACGTTATCGAGGATATAATGTTCGGCGATCACATGCTCGTTACGATGTCGTATTTAGGACTTTTCAAAACCGAGAAGAACGAGGAACTGAGAAAGAAATTCAAAGCCGGCTACATGTCGTGGATAAACACCTCGATAGGCAGAGAGCATCACCCCGTTTACGACATTCCGTTCATGGTTTCGTGTCCCGAGGAGGACGTCGACACCGACAAGCTCGCGATGTGGTTCTACCGTTTCAATACGAGCACCCTCGCCTCGGGCGTTTCGCTGACCTCGCGTTACGATATAGCAAAAAAGCTGTACCGCGCAGGCTATGCGGAGACTTCAATACTTCTGCCCCCGGACGAGAAATTTATTTCAAAATACGACAGAAATCCGCTTGAATATAAAAACGAGGATTCATCCGGAAACAAAACGGTCGAATCGTGCGCACAGTATACGCTTGCATACTGGATGGGCAGATATTTCGGTATTATAACGGAAGAGTAAGGAGAGAACAGAATGTCAGATAATTCAATTTATATAATAGGCAACGCGCACCTTGACCCCGTATGGCTGTGGAGATGGTTCGACGGATATAACGAGGTTATGCAGACGTTCCGCTCCGCGCTTGACAGGCTTTCTGAGTACGACTACACAGTATTCAACTGCTCGTCCGCTTCGTATTACAAGTGGGTTGAAAATACCGACCCCGAGATGTTCAGAGAGATATGCGAACGCGTTAAGGAGGGCAGATGGATCGTCGTAAACGGCTGGAACGTTCAGCCCGACTGCAACATCCCCTCGGCGGAGAGCTTTGCAAGACAGGCTCTTTACAGCCAGCTTTATTACTATGATAAATTCGGTAGGATATGTCATACCGGCTACAATGTCGACTCGTTCGGTCATAACGGCATGCTTCCTCAGCTTCTTATAAAGGGCGGAATGAGAAACTACGTATTCATGCGCCCCGGCATGCACGAAAACGCGAATATACCCGAGGGCGTATTCTGGTGGGAATCTCCCGACGGAAGTAAGGTCATGACGTACAGAATCCATGAGAGCTACGGCACGAGCGGAACGAATGATATCGACAAGCGTTATAAGCAGGCGTGCGAAAGAGCCGACGCGGCAGACTGTCCTCAGATGATGTTCTGCGGAATCGGCAACCACGGCGGCGGTCCGACAAAGGGCGATATCGAGCATATTTACAATATAAAGCAGACCGCGGACAGAGACGTAAGGTTTTCTTCGCCCGACGAATATTTTTCCGCCGTATGCGAAAACTATACCGACATGCCGACGTGGAAAAGCGAGATGCAGCACCACGCGAGCGGCTGCTATTCCGCGACGAGCCTCGTAAAACAGCTTAACAGACAGTGTGAAACAGGGCTTTATTCGGCTGAAGCATGGGACGCGGTATCGGCGAAAATCAAGGACAGAGACACGTCCAAAGAGCAGATTGCCGAGGCGTGGGACACCGTATGCTTCAATCAGTTCCACGATATTCTCTGCGGCTGCTCGATAATGGAGGCGTATGAGGACTTAAAGCACTCCGCAGGTCACGCGCTGACCGTCGCAGACAGAATCAGAATGCGCGCGTTCGTAAGCATTGCAAGAGAAATCGACACATGGATAGACGGCATTTCCGACACGGTAACAAGCGAGGTAAGACATCTCGGTCTGCCGAGAGAATTCCCCCGTCCGGTCGTTGTGTTCAACTCCCTTTCATACGATATAGAGACTCCCGTCAGAACGATGTACCCGGCGTGCAGGGTCACAGACTGCGACGGTAACGATACCGATTTTTCAATCGTACGTTCCTCGCGTTCAAACGATTCGCACTGCGACACGGTATTTCTTGCAAAGCTCCCCGCAATGGGCTACGCGACATACTGGGTATGGCAGGACGCAACTAACGACAGCGAGTACAGGAAAAGAATCGGCACGTACTGCGAGACATCGGACGATGAGATTGAAATTGAGAACGAGTACATGAATGTTACGTTCTCGAAGGAGACCGGATATATCGTCTCGCTTATCGACAAGCAGACGGGAAGAGATTTTGCAAAAGAGCACGACCTCGCCGTTCCCGTAATAATCGACGACTCCGAGACAGACACATGGGCGCATAACGTATTCAAATTCGACTCCGAGATGGGCGAAATGAAGCTCGTTTCAATCGAGCTTGTCGAAAACGGCGGAGTCAGAAGCGTTGTAAGAGTTAAGCATAAATTCAACGAGTCCGTTCTCACGCAGGATTTCATTCTCTCAAAGAAGCAGAAAACACTCCGCGTTAAGTGCAAGGCTCGCTGGAGCGAGGAGTTTACAATGCTTAAAATGCAGTTCGACATCGGCGGTAAGAATGAAATTTCCTCCGCTCAGATACCTGCGGGGTACATCGTAAGAGAGCCTGACGGCGACGAGGAGGTTTGCCATCAGTGGGTCGACATTTCCTCCGAGGATGAGAACGGAAAACTCGGCGGATTAAGCGTTGTCAACGACTCAAAATACAGCTATTCCTGCAAGGGTACGCAGTTAAGACAGACTCTTTTGAGAAACGTTATATTCGCAGACCATTACTCCTCACGCCCCAAGACGGATTTTAACTTCACCGACGAGGGTATACAGAGATTCGAGTACGGAATTTACCTCCACTCGGGCGAAGCGAGGCTTTCCGACATCGCAAAGGAATCCGCGTTATTCAACAACCGCCCGTTCCTTGTTCCCGAGGGATGCCATAAGGGCAAGGGCAGAAAGCAGAAGGATTCGTTCATAAAGATATCTGCGGACAACGTTATAATGACCGCATTCAAAGAGTGCGAGGACGACTCGGGCGCGTACATAATCAGAGTTTACGAAACCAAGGGTATCAAGGAGACGCGTTCGTATCTTACGTGCGAACTGCTCGACTGCTCGTTCTGGTTTGATATCGGAGCCAATGAGATAATCACATTCAGAGCAGAACCCGACGGAAAGGTAAGCGAAACCGATTTCCTGGAGGGTATCGTTGATGAAAAAGCGTCCGTCTGACGCAAATAAAATAAGACTTTCGATATTCGGCAGCTGCGTCACGCGGGATATTCTGATGTTTGACAGTGAAAACCGAATCGAACTTAAAAATTATATAGCCCGCCAGTCGGTTATATCGGCTGTATGTCCGAAAATCGGTGCAGAGGAGAGCGAAATTGACCTCTCCTCTCCGTTTCAGAAACGCATGGTTCTGTGCGATATGAATAAGACCGCATTTGATATACTCGGCGGGCGCAAAAGCGATTTTATAATCCTCGACCTTGTCGACGAGCGTTTCCCGCTCAAAAGGGTCGGGGATTCTTTTTTGACCGCGTCAAACGAATTCAGAATTTCCATGGGTGAAAAATATGAAAAATATCCCGATTTATATAAAAGAGTTACCGCTTTCGGACTGTATGCGGGGCACATACGGATAAATAAATATGTAAAATTATTCTGTGAAAACTTAACTGATATTTATCCCGAAAACAGAATCATACTTCACCGCGCGCTCACGGCGGACAGATATATAAATAAAAACGGAGAAATAACGCCGTTTGATACTAATATTATTAAAATCAATTCGGAGATAAACGACGTTTTAAATAAAATGTATGATATGATAATTAAAGCTATCTCACCTATACATGAGATAGCTTTCGACGGCGAAATACTTTCCGATGAAAAACATCGCTGGGGGCTTGCGCCGATGCATTACACGGACGGATATTATATAAGTATGCTTAATAAAATATATGAGATTGCCGATAATGAATTGAATAAATAAAAAACGGAAAAGCGGGGCAGGTAAAAATACCTGCCTCGCTTCTCTGTTTTTGGGGGGTTATTTACGGGTTAGGTCTATATCGACATCACCGTTCGTATTTAAGGGGTTAGCCCTCAATCTGAACGTAATGATTTTCCTCAACCTTGGGCTGAGCCTCTTTCTTGGGAACGCTTATCTCAAGAACGCCGTTATCGAATTTTGCCTTAATGTCGGACTCGGTTACGTCCTCGCCTACATAAAAGCTTCTGCTGTACGAACCGTAGAAACGCTCACGGCGGATGAATTTACCTTTCTTGTCCTTCTCGTCGTTGTTCTCGTTCTTCGTAACGGAAACGGTCATGTAACCGTCCTTAACCTCGGCCTTAATGTCGTCCTTGCTTACGCCGGGCAAATCAATCGAAAGGTCGTAACCCTCGTCTGTTTCCTTAACGTCGGTTTTCATAAGACCGTTGGAGTTGAACGAAGCCTTGTTCTGACGGTAGAACGGCTCGAAAACATCATCAAATAAATCTCTTGCATAAATACTGGGCATTAACATATATATCATTCTTTCATTTAAAATTTGTTTTGAACTCATTGAGCCGGTATCCTTCGGACTCCCGTCCTCTCGGTACCCTCTCTCTTTGTTCGTCTATATAATAGCACAATAAATTAGCACTGTCAATAGGAGAGTGCTAATTTATTGTTTCAAATTTATTATTAATGATAAAATATGTTTATTAATTCTGCGGCTTTTCACCGCCTGAACAGAATGCAAAAAAATCCGGCTGTCGGTTTTGCCCGGCAGCCGAAACGCATATATTATGATTTAATACATACTTATTTTTTAGTAAAGAGGTTTTTGAAGAAGTCGAAAATCATCTTAAAGAAATTGACTATCTTATCAAAGAACGAGTGACCCGTTACCTTTACGGTGAAGTCGGGCGCGAGGCGCAGAACCGCGGGACAGCCTCCCTCAAAGTATTTGTTTATCTGAAGCGAGTACGAACCGTTTCTGAGTTTAGCGAATTTGTCAACGGTGATATTGCCGTTTTCGTCGGTCGTGTAGTCCTTGCCGTTGAAAGTAACCGTTGCACCGACGATGGGGTTATAGTTATATCCGATTATGTTGTAATCCTTATCGAAAATCGGCGAGCCGTATGTGAAGTTTATAATTCCCTCGGTTGAAAGTTTTGACGAATCAACAACGGGAATCTCCATACCCGCATTATAATAATCCGAATAGAAAAGCACGACTTCGTCGCCCGATTCGAGTACGTAATCCGTTACCGGGTCGTTCGGGAACTCGCCGTTTACGGTGTATACCCAGCCGTCCCACTTCTTTTCCGTGTACGAACCTGCTTTAACACCGTTTACCGCGCTGATATAACCTTTTTCAATGCCGGTTACGGTGAGCGAGTCGTCGGTCTTGTCCGCGTAAGCGATAAGGTCGGCTACGGTGTAATCCTCACCCAGCAGATCCATGCTTGTGTTGTAATAATAATTTTTGTCGGGTCCCTCTATTCGCAGTGAGACGGTACCATCTGCCCATACCGTAAGCGAAAGGAAACTCGCCGATATTATCAGTGCCATGAGGACGGATAATATCTTCGTCAGAGTTTTTTTCATTTTGTTTGCTCCTTTATAATATTTTTGCGAAAAATCGGTACAAAGTACATGGAGCATTCCGGCTTGGAAAAGTTTTTTCGTTACGGCAGTGGCTGCTGCGGCGGATTTTCACCGCTCTTTCCTCCTGATTTTTCAAATTAATTATAAGATAATAAAAAATGTTTGTCAATCAAATTGACTTTTTATTTTTGCATTGTATAATTAATTTGTATAAAAATGAAAGAAGATGTAAATTAATGAAGAAAAATTCCGTGACAGGAATTATAGGTATTGTGCTTTCGGTGATTATTGTTCTTTCCGTCTGCCCTATATACGTATCGGCTGTCGACGGCAGGTCTTTGAGTGAGTATTACGGTTTTTCATATGAAAGTTATATGAATTATCTGTACTCACACGAGCATGATGATTTCTATCTCGGCACTCCGTACAGGAGCGGAAACTGGCGTTCGCCAAACGGCGATACCTCGTATAATAACGGCGCGCGGGGGATGAACTGCTCGGGATTCGTATGGCATGTTTTAAAGACATGTATTCAAAACGCCGGAGGCAATCCGTCAAAATACCAGATTCTTTCGTATACAACCCCGAGGGGCTGGTTCGGCGTTCTCGAGGATAACTCAATAGAGTATTATATATTTAATAATAAATATGAGGCGCTCGCGAGCGGAGTCATGAGCAAGGGCGATATCATTATGATGTTCTGCAACGAGGCTCTGCGCCCGAGCGGGCAGAATCATATAGGCATATATTGGGGCGACGGTTCGTCGGACGTTTTCTGGCACTCCGCAGGACGCGCGAACTATATATCTCATATACGTTCCGGCGGAGCGGTCGTTAAATTCATAGTCGCAAAAATGAGTCCCAAAAGCGGTACGCTTAAAATCAATTTATACGACAGCAATTCCGACGCGCTTTCCGGCGGCGAATTTAAAGTTTACACGTCCTCGGGCTCATTCTGCGCCGACGTAAAATCGGGCGGAAGCGTCCGTTTGAATTTGGGAACGTATACCGTCGTTCAAACGAAAACCGCCGGCGGGTATAAAATAGATTCGGCAAAGAAAACGGTAAGTATTTCATCCTCGAACTTAAATCCCGTCCTGACATTTTTAAATAATAAAAAGCTCGGCGCGGCGAGCGTTCAGGTCTGTATTAAGAGATTTATTCCGTCTCTTTTCAGCGATAAATATTTCACATACGCAGGCGTTTGCGTCGACGTGTATTCTGACGCCGGTTGTACGAAAAAACTTGATACAATAAAGACAAATGCGGACGGCAGCGCGGTTTTCGGATATGAAAACGGCAGATACTCGCTCAGCGAGGGAACTATGTGCTATTTTAAACTGTCAAAGGAAAACGCGGAAAATTTTAAAAATATCGGTTTTGACTATGATTCGGTTCTGAGTGCAAAAATAGTTTCCGACTGCGTAACAGCCTCGTCTTCGGGCGAAAAAACAATCCTTTCGGGCGAAATGTACGGCGCGGTAAAAGCGTTTTCGGAGCCGGGCGATATATTCATGATTTATTATGATAATGAATGTACGGACATGTGCTTTACTCCGTGTTCGGATGAAGATTCGCAGACGGTATACGGTATGAATATTGCTTCGGCGGACGAAAACGCCGTCTCGTTTTTCGGTTACGACAATGAATATAACGGATGTAACGGATACAGGCTCGGCGCGGGGAAATATACCGTCTTGTGCGAGGACGATTCTGTGATTGACGTTACTGTCAGACGCGGGTGTGTTACCGATTTGCTCACGGGAGAAATCGAAATCGAAGCCGACAGGGGAGATTTTGATTTAAACGGAAGCGTGAGTGTTTCCGACGCAAGGGGTATGCTCAGAGCGTCGGCAAAAATGTGTGCGCCGGTGAGCGAACAGATGAGAGCGGGAGACCTTGACTCCGACGGAAAAATAACCGCGTCGGAGGCAAGACGCGTGCTGAGATTCTGCGCGAAATTGGAAAAAGAAATGTAAACAATGATTTATCGCTTTATATATAATAAATTATTGTTTTCTTGACTGTTTGCCGTTTCGTGTGTTACAATCGAATCGGGTGATATTATGCAGAGTAATTTTAAATCCTTACATACCGAGTCATTTTTAAAAAAAGATTCTGACTCCGGCATATTTTTAAAACAGTATCAGCTTATACAAAATACCGATACCGATGAAATTTCCGCCGGTCTTGTATTTGAAAATATATCGGACAAAAGCGTTTCATCGGCGGATATCCGCGTTAAATACATCTGTGCCGGCGAGGAAAAGGCGAAGGAATTTACCGCCGAAATTCTCGAGGGCGAACCCGGCAAGGTCTGCCCGGCAAAAGAACTTTATTCTCTCGGCTCCGGCGAGGTTTCCGACGTTTCAATAGAAATATTAAGCGTCAATTACGGCGAGGTTAACAAAAAGCCCCGTCCCCAGGTTTTATCGGTTCAGTCCGAGGGTACGGGCAAAAAGAAGGGCAGTAAGAAACGCGTGATTATTATCGTTCTCGTAATTATCGCAGCCGTATGCGCCGTCGCCGGCATTGTACTTCTCGTCACTCCCGATTCCGGTGAAAAGCCGACCGGCATCGGCGCCGTTACCGGCAGGGGCGACCCGTCGTATGCCGAAACAACCGATAATAACAAAAATGCCGAAACCACCGTTCCGGATGCAAAATCTGCGGGCGGTCACGATTTGGCGGAGTCGGGACAATCTGTTTCCGTTTCCGCTCTTCCCGATGTTCTGTCGTCATTTTTAAACGGGCATTTTTATATAAGCGGTAAAATCTTTTCCGCGTCGACCGGCACGACCGATACGTTTACGCTTGCCGTTGACGGGTCGAATCATTTCATGACCGAGGACAAAAACGGCGTTATAATAGGCGTTTGCAGCAACAGCGGTAAGAATTATTACGTAAATGTCAAAAAGTCAACGTACCTCGAGGTTACGAACGAGATTATGCAGACTCTCGGCATGACCGCGGACGACTTTAAACTTAAAATATTTGATATGTCGCTTGTCAAGGATTACAGTCTTTATGCAGCGACGGTTGACTCCGAGGCGGGATTCTGCCTTGACGTAACGTACTCCGACGGGTATAAGGACAAGGTTTATTATGTCAATGATAATGTGGTTCAGATAAATGCGTACGACGCACAGTCGAACCTTATAGAGAGCATTATATGCGATAAATTCGACTCGAAGATACCCGATGACATGAATGGCGTCGAGGCGTATAAACAGGTAGATTCGTATGAGGAATTTTTTAATTCATTGACCCAATAAACAATAATTTAACCTCGGTAAATTATTGTTTTGCGGGTGTTGACAAATTGTTTATTCTCATATATAATATAAGTACCGGGAGCTATCAGATAGACGGCTTACCCTAACGGATTAAAAAATAACCGCCGAGGTGAAGAGGGCGGTTATTTTTTTTCTTTACAACAAATTGTAACTATGATGATCATAACTATTGTTATGTATATTATAGCCTCTGCCATAAGCTCCACCCCCTTATTAATAAGAGGGCGAAACGCCCTCTCAAATAAAAGGGCAAAACCGCCTACCGTTTATAGATAACTCCCGGATCCGCAGATATTTCTGCGGACTTTTTTATTTTACTGCAATAATAGTTTTTTGTAAAGGCTGTTTAGAAAGATTTTTGACAAAATACAGCAAGTTTTTTTGCACTTTATAATAAATTTAACATGAGACTTACGGTTTTATCAATAATAAATTTGCGTCAGCAATATGAAATTTCCGGGTTTTTGAAGGCAAAATCATAATTAAAAATCTCTGCCTTTACCCCGGGAAACAATGTCTTCCCCTACATAAAGAATGTTTGCGCCTTTAATAAATTATTATTTTTCATAAAAATTTCGGCGGATTCGTATGAATCCGCCGAAAATATTGTTGTTATATTTCTATCTGGTTTATAATCTGTCTCAGGCAGTCCGCAGAATGACGGAGTTTTGCCTGTTCCTCGTCGGTAAGGGGCGTCTTGATTTTTCCTATGATTCCGTTCTTGCCGACAATCGTCAGTATACTCAGTGCAACGTCCTTGATTCCGTACTCGCCGTGCATCAGGGATGAAACGGTCATTGATGTGTCCGCCTCGGAAAAAATGCATTTTACGATATGACATACGGAGATTGCGACGGCGTAGAATGTCGCGCCCTTTTTCGAAATTACCTCTCCGCCGGACTTTTTAATATAATTCTCGACCTCGTTGTAGTCGAGTCTCGGAATGGGTGTGTCCTTATTAAGCTCGAGGCAGTCGTAGTATTTGTCTATTTCGATATTCGATATCGAGCACATCGACCACGGAACAAATGACGAATCCCCGTGTTCGCCGTAAACACACGCGTGTATGTTCTGCTTGTTTATGTTGTAGTAATCCGCGATTCTCGAGCGGAGTCTCGCCGTGTCGAGTATCGTTCCCGAACCGATAATTCTGTTCTCGGGGATTCCCGATATTTTGTTGAATACATAAGTAAGAATGTCAACCGGGTTGCTGACGATTATATAAATCGCGCCGGGTGCATACTTTGTTATCTGCGCCGCTATGGTTTTTAATATCTCTACGTTTGTTCTCGTCAGGTCGAGTCTCGTCTGTCCGGGCTTTCTCGCGATTCCCGACGTTATAATTACTATGTCCGAGGCTACCGCGTCCCTGTATGTTCCGGCGTAAACCTTTACCGGCGACATGAACGGCGTGCCCTGGTTTATGTCCATTGCCTCGCCCGACGCTTTCGTGTTGTTTATGTCTATCATTACGATTTCAGATGCTATACCCTGCACCGCCATGGTGTAGGCAATCGTTGAGCCAACGCTTCCGGTTCCTATTATTGTGACTTTAGTCATGTACAATCATCTCCTGCTTGTTAATATTTTAACAATTCGTCGTCAATAAATCAACTTATATTGCGTTTAATAATTAAATTCTACTTTTTTTATAAAAATTCATATTTTATTTATAAAAATTTATACACTGAGATAGTTTTTAACAAAAAAAATATGTTGAGATATTTTTTAGATTATGATAGACTATTATAAAAGAAAAAATAAATTTTTATTTAATAAATAACGGAGTGGTAATAATATGACAAAGGGTTCCAAAGCTATTATCAGTATTTGTCTTGTGTTCTCGCTTATTCTCATGGGCATGGGCGTTTATCTCATTTTTATGCCCGAAACGGGTTCGCAGGGACAGGTTCAGCAGGGAGATGTGAACAATAATAATGTTCAGAATCCCAACGTACAGCAGAACGCGGTCAATAACCAGATTCAGCAGAATCCGAATGCGAATGCAAACAACCGGGTTCAGACTCCGGCTGATAATGCAAATCAGGCTCAGACTCCCGCCGCCTCTCCCGAGGGCGATCCCTCGTCGTGGAACACACAGCAGATTATCGATAAGCTGACTCTTGCCATGAACACGACCAAATCAAGCACGGGCAGCTGCACCGCTCATCATAAGGAGGGCATCACCGTCGAGATAACCGACTGCCCCGGCGGAAATACCGTTAAGAATCTTATAACTCCTATTGTAGATAAATTTACTCAGCCGACCGAGGAGGATATTACGTTCACAAACGGCGCGGGAACAAACGCTAAGGGCGAAAGCATTACCTTTAATTCGATTCCCCCCGTTGACAAGAATTTCTCTCTTCCCGCCGCAGGCGCGGCTTCCGCCTCCGCCTCCTCCGACGGAACAAATACGGTTATAAACGTGACTCTTGTCGAGGAGAAAACGACTCTCGATTCTCCCGTTCCGCAGTACACGAGCAACGTTATAGGATATCTTAATCTTAACAATCTCGACCTCGGCTCCGTTAAAGTCACCGCGTGCGACTTTACCTACACGGGTTCATCCGTTACTGCGACGATTGACTCGAATAACAGAATCGTTAATATCAAGTACAGACTTCCCATGGCGGTAACAGGCTCGGGCAGTATGGGCTTTATCAAAGCCACGGTCGGATTTACCGGCGAGCAGAACGAGGAATGGACGTTCAACTGGGGCTAAAATAATTAATCAATTTTCGGCGGACGGCATCTTTATGTCCCCGCCGCTTGATTTTTTAACGGTGATACTATGACTCTTGATTTTAAATTCGCAGGTGTTCATGTCAGAATCGACAGCGATACGGATATTAAACAGAGCGGACATTCTCCCGTATTTTTATGTAAAAACAATTCCCGCCCTGATATTGTGTACAAAATTAAGACGGCAAAATTGGACGCTGTACCCGAAAAGAGCGTGAAAAATCCCGATTCGTCGTATTCATATACCGATTACAGGGGCGTATATCATAAGGTTTTTTTTGACCTTGATAAAAATAAGACTTACGCGGATTTGTTGTATGAGACGTCGGATTCTTACACTTTGATAATCGATGAAGAATATAAAGAAACGATATCGGACATGTATTACCTTGTGCGGGTTATGGATTTGCCGGGCGCGTTTTTGAAATTCGGACGGCTTATGCTCCACGCTTCGTATTGCGACATAGGGGGCGAGGCTCTGCTGTTTGCGGGGCTGTCCGGCGCGGGAAAGAGTACGCAGGCGGATTTGTGGGAGAAGTACGAAAACGCCGTGACGGTAAACGGCGACAAGTGTTTTGTATATTCAAAAAACGGACAGGTTTATGCGGGCAGTCTGCCCGTCGCCGGAACGTCGGGAAAGTGCCTTGACCGCGATCTGCCCGTAAGACTCATTGTATTTCCAATAAAGGATAAAGAAAATAAAATTACGAAATTAAGAGCCGTAAACGCGATAGCTTCGCTTATGAAATGCTCTGTTTTCGATATATTCAGGCGTGAAAATCAGAACACGGCTCTCGGGCTGTGCGCTGATATCGTCTCACGCGTTTCACTGTGCAGTCTGAATTGTCTGCCGGACGACGGCGCGGTCAATGAGGTTAAGTCATTTATGAATTCAACGAGCAAGGCGGAGATAAAATGAAGAGTACCGAACCTCCGTATTTAAAACACCTTTTTTCACTCGCGTCAAAAAGCAGAACTCCGCTGTCCGGCACGCTCGAAATTACGCCGAGATGCAATTTAAACTGCCGTATGTGCTATATTCATACGCCGGACTGCAAGGAAGCTGAAAAACGCGAAATGCCGAAGGAAAAAATATTCGGCATATTGGACGAACTGCAAAAGGCGGGAACGCTTCTTCTGCTGATAACGGGCGGTGAACCGCTCATCCGCGCGGATTTCAGGGATATTTATATTAAAGTAAAAGAACTCGGAATTTCGGTGTGCGTAAACACGAACGGTACGCTGATAAATCGTGATATTATAAATTTATTTAAAGAATACCCGCCCGCGAGGGTCAACGTCACTCTCTACGGCGCGAACGGTGAGACGTACAAGAATGTTACCGGCGTTTACTCTGCATGCGAAAAGGCATACGCGGGAGTCGGCATGCTTCTTGACGCCGGAATTGCGGTAAAACTTAATATGAGCATTAATCCGCAGAACGTCTGCGATATTAAAAAGGTTTATAAATTTGCACGTGAACACGATTTATTCATAGAGGGCGCAAGCTACATGTTCCCGCCTGCGCGTTCGGGGCGTGAATTTTCGGATGGCGACAGGATGACTCCCGAGATGTCCGGCGTTATCGCCGCCGAGTGCGAGAGACTTGTGTACGACAGTGAGCATTACAGAATCAGAGCCGAAGCCGTCGGTTCGCTTGCGCGCGTCGAGGGCGGTCTTATATCGGGCTGTTCTGACGAGAGCGGTGAGAAAATAACGTGCCGTGCGGGTACGACATCGTACTGGATATCGTATGACGGAAAACTCTCGCCGTGCGGAATGATGAACGAGCCGTACGAGGATTTATTGAATTCTCCGTTTATCGAGGCGTGGAATAAATTAGGCGGAAAAATCGCGGAAATCCGTCTGCCCGCAGAGTGTTCGGCATGTAAATACAAACCGATATGCTCCGTGTGCGCCGCATCGTGCAAGGCGGAGACGGGTCGGTTTGATATTGTTCCCGAATATCAGTGCAGAAGAACGCGGTCGTTTTATCTTGAAAATATAAATTATTTAAGGCAGGCGGTAAAAGAGGATGAGTAAATATAAAATTTCCGATTCTATTGCGTTACGGGACATAATGGGCGAGAGTGTGCTCGTCCCGATTAAGGAGATTGAGGGCTTTAACGGCATTTACGCGCTCAACCCCACGTCGAGAATTATTTACGACTGTATCGCCGAGGGTAAGGATTCTGACGATGCCGTTAATGCGATATTAAAAGAATATGACGCCGAGAGACAGGACGTCGAAAAGGACGTCATGGAATGTATCGACGATATGGAGAAGAAAAAAATAATTTATAAGGTATAATTTTTTTTCTGATCACTGCCCGCTGACTGCTGAAAATAATAATCTGCCCGTCGGATTATTGTTTGTTGACAAATCGCTTTATTGATTTTATAATTTTAAGTAACATATATTGTATTGGAGGTTTACCGATGCCCAATAAAATTAAACTCGGAATTATCGGAGTAGGAAACATGGGAAGCAGTCATATAAAGAATTATACGGACTCGAAGCTTCCCGAGGTTGAGATAACCTGCGTTGCCGATATCAACCCGGCAAGACTGGAATATGCGAAAGAGCAGATTCCGTCCGTTGCCTGCTTTGACGACGCTTCTTCGCTTATCAAAAGCGGACTGTGCGAGGCGGTTCTCATTGCGACTCCGCACTATTCGCACCCGCCGATTGCGATTGAGGCACTTAATTCGGGACTCCACGTTATGAGCGAGAAGCCCGCCGGCGTTTACACAAAGCAGGTTCGCGAGCTTATTAAGGAAGCCGACAAACATCCCGAGCTTACATACGCGATAATGTTCAATCAGCGCACGAACTGCGTTTACAGAAAAATTAAGGAGCTTATTTCGTCCGGCGATTACGGCGAGATTAAGCGCGTAAGCTGGATTATCACCGACTGGTACCGCACTCAGGCATATTACAATTCCGGCGGATGGCGCGCCACTTGGGCGGGCGAAGGCGGAGGCGTTATGCTCAACCAGTGTCCGCACCAGCTTGACTTATGGCAGTGGCTTTGCGGTATGCCCTGTAAGATTAAGGCCGTATGTCACGAGGGCAAATGGCACGATATAGAGGTTGAGGACGACGTAACGATTTACGCTGAGTACCCCAACGGCGCGACGGGCACATTCATCACCACGACGGGTGATTACCCGGGAACGAACAGACTCGAAATAACGCTCGACAGAGCGAAAATCGTATGCGAGCACGACGGCGAAAAAAATGTTTTCACCATTAAAATGTGTGAGCTTGCAGAAAATATCAGCGATAATTTAAAGAACTGCCCCGAAGGATTCGCGGATATTAAATGCGAATGGAAGGACGTTGAAACCGACGGCGAAAACGAACAGCACGTCGGCGTTGTCAACGCGTTCGCGGCTCATCTTTTAAGGGGCGAACCCCTTATCGCCGACGGCAGAGAGGGCATAAACGGACTTACCATTTCCAACGCGGCATTTTTGTCGTCATGGCTTGACAAGACGGTTGAGATTCCGTTTGACGAAGAGCTTTACTACGAAAAATTACAGGAGAAAATTAAAAATTCAACCTATAAAAAGACCGTGGTTGAGCAGGTTCAGTCTGATATGAGTTCGACGTTCTGATTTTTATTTTTAAAAAAGCCGTAAACCGCGATTTTTAAACGGTTTACGGTAATTTTTTATTCATTATTAAATAATTCACTCTCCGGACTTAAAAGTTTTACGGTAAACGAGTATTTTTTGACGTCTTTTTCTTCTGTTATCCGCTCTTTAACCTCGGGCATAATAAATTCTCCTCGACTGATTATGATTTATTACTGTCTGTTATTACGTAATTTCTAACCACTGCCCGCTGCCTGCTGTCCATTGCAATAATTTATTGCGTGCAGCGCGGTAAATTATTGTTTACTGTATTGAAATTATGATATATAATATGTATATATATTTATTTATATCGGGAGTGATTAAAATGAAAAAACCTGTCATGGGTATACAGCTTTACACATTAAGGGATTACATAAAAACGGCGGAGGATTTTGATTCGACGCTCGAAAGACTCGAAAAGGCGGGCGTGCGCGACGTTCAGATTTCCGCGATAGGCGATATTGCGCCCGAAGTACAGCGTGAAATTCTCGATAAACACAACATGCGCGTGTGCGTTACGCATAAACCGCTCGAGTCGATTCTCGGCGACGTCGACGGCATGATTGCTCATCACAGGACGATAGGATGCGATGCAATCGGGCTTGGCTGGATGCCGGAAAACGAGCGCGAAAACCGCAGGGGACTTATTGATTTTATTAAAAGACTCGAAAATGCGGCGAAAAAATATAAGGAAAACGGTATTTCGTTTAACTATCATAACCACGATTTTGAGTTCAAACCCTTTGACGGCGGGGAGAATGTTATGGATGTTATATTATCGGAATCCGATCCCGGTCTTTTTAATTTTATTCCGGACGTTGCGTGGATAAATTACGCGGGATTTGACCCTTGCGAGGTCTTGAAAAGGATGAAGGGCAGAGTCAAGGTTGTTCATTTTAAGGATTATGTAAGGGACTGTGAGGGAAAGAAGCACTTTGTTCCGCTCGGCGAGGGCGTTGTCGACCTTGAAAAATGTTACGATACGGTCTGCGAGCTCGAAATTCCGTACGTAATGTACGAGCAGGACGACGAGTGGCCGGACGGCGACGCGTTCAAGGCGTGCGAAATATCGTGGGAGTATATGAAGAAGCTTCTGAAATAATTTACTGCGGATAAATGATTTCGGCGGGTTGGTAAATATTGTTGTACTTTATCAAAAAAAGTCTTTACAATAAAAGCTTATTGCGGTAAAATAAAAAAGTCCGCAGAAATATCTGCGGATTAGTGCTCTGTAATACCTAAAAGTTTACATCTGATTGCAAGTATGGCTGTGTTTAACAAGAATCGAGAACGCAGGCAGGCTTGTCGCCTGTCAAGTTTGAGGACGCAGTTAAACACTGTCATACGCCGTAATGCTTGTGAAGTTTTAGGTGTTACAGAGTACTATGGAGCTATCTATTATAACTATAACGGTAGGCGGTTTGCCCCTTTTATTTAAGAGGGGAATGATCCCTCTTATTTAAGTAAGGGGGTGATGTCGATGTCGGAAGCAATCCTTTACATAACAATTGTTATGATTATTCTTGCCATCCTCTATTTTTCGGCAGAAAAATAACCGCCCTGACGCCCTAATGTCGGCGGTTATTTATAACCATTGAGGGGCGAACCGTCTGTCGGATAGCTCCCCGTATTTATATTATAACGGCGAAATTGTTTTTTGTCAACTGTAAACATTTTTTTGCAGCATGAGACCTGCGGTCGGATAAAGATTATCCCCGCGTCGGCGAGATGAAAATTTGCGGGTTTGAGTTTGCGGATTTGTAATATAAAATCTTTACCAAGGGAAGACAATGTCTTCCCTTACGTAATGTTGTATTCTCAGATCGATTATCATTTGAATTTGCATGTATTTTTGTCTGTATTTTATATTGGTTATATAAAAACATTGTTAATATCTTCGGCGGGTTGAACATTCGCCGTATTTTTTTTGTCAAAAAGACGTAATTAGCACTCAAAACGGGTGAATGACAAAAATATTTTAATTTTTTTTTGAAAAAGTATTGACAAAAGCATTTCGGCGTATTATATTATAGATAAAGATTAGCACTCCAAGAGTGTGAGTGCTAATCAAACGGAGGTCAGCATGATGGAATTATCACAAAGAAAAAGGAAGCTGTTAGCCCTCATTGTTGAGCGCTATATTGCCTCGGGCGAACCGGTAGGTTCCTCGGTTCTTTGTTCCGCGCTTGCGGTTTCGTCGGCTACCGTTCGTAACGAAATGGCGGAGCTTTCGGCGATGGGACTGCTCGACCAGCCCCACACATCGGCAGGACGTATGCCTACGCAGAGAGGTTTGAAATATTATCTCGACAACCTCATAAATCCCGCGGAATTAAGCAACGCCGACAGATTCCGTATCGAGAGCCGATTTGATATGACTCTCGGCGACCCGGTCAAGATTCTTGAGCAGACCGGACGAATCCTCTCGTCGATTACGGGATGCGCCGTTGCGATGTCTACTCCGTTTGATTCGCAGGCGTCCATCCGCAGAGTCGAGATTGTCCCCGTCGGAAATTACACCGCGCTTGTAGTGATGATGATTTCCACCGGCGTTGTCAAGAGTTCGATATGCAAATGCAGCGTCCCGCTTGACATGGACACGGTTCAGCTTTTTTATTCGCTTGCCGGTTCGTGTTTTATCGGCAGACGAACGGACGAACTTACAGCCGGTGCGATTCAGAGTATAACCGCTTCGCTCGGTGACAAAATGATAGCGATGCTTCCGCTTATGGTAACGCTCAGGGCTCTTGTTTCGGAGGCTTCGCAGAGTCAGATACTCACTTGCGGAGAGTCAAATCTGCTGTATCTCGACGGATTCGATTCCGAGGCTCATTCGGTTATGGAATTTATGAAGCACACGGACGCGCTTGCGAGAGTTCTTTCCTCCTCGTCCGACGGCGTACGCGTTACGCTCGGCAGGGAGAACAGGTACAGAGAACTTGAAAATACGGCGGTTATGACCGTCGGCTATTCGGTTCTCGGACGGCAGGTAGGTTCGCTTGCGGTAATCGGTTCGCTGAGAAGCGATTATTCACGGCTTATACCGTGTCTTAAATTTACTTCGGAGCTCGTCGGCAGAGCATTATCACAGGCTATCGAAGAATAAAAGGAAACAGGGTGACGGCAATGGCAGAGGCTAAGAAGTCAGAGAAGACTAAGGATAAGAAAGTAAAAGAAACTCCGAAAAAGGAGTCCGATAAAAAGACGGAATCCGAAAAGCCCGAAGAGAAGGAAGAAGATAAAAAAGAAACTTCCGGCGGCGAAAAGGATTCTCTCGATTCGGAGCTTGAAAATATAAGAAATCAGCTTTCGCAGGTTAACGACAAACTGCTGAGAACGCTTGCAGAGTACGACAACTACAGAAAGCGTACTCAGAAGGAAAAAGAGGCTATTTACTCAGATTCAAAGAGTGAAATAGTTATGAAACTTCTCCCGGTTATCGATAATTTCGAGAGAGCGGAACAGGCCGAACAGCCCGATTTCGAAACTTATAAAAAGGGTATTGATATGATATTTACCCAGCTTACCGAGGCGATGAAGAGTCTCGGGGTTGAGAGTTTCGGCGAGACGGGCGACGGATTTGACCCGAATATGCACAACGGTGTTATGCATATAGACGACGAGAATCTCGGAGAAAACGTAATAGCCGACGTATTTATGAAAGGCTATAAAATGGGCGATAAAGTTTTGAGACCCGCGACCGTCAAGGTTGCAAATTAAAAACGCTTAATACGGCGAAAGCCGATTAATATAAATAAGATTTTTACTCGTTAAAGGAGATAATAAATTATGTCAAAGGTTATAGGTATTGACTTAGGTACAACAAATTCATGCGTAGCGGTTATCGAAGGCGGAGAGCCCGTAGTTATCCCCAACGCGGAGGGCGCAAGAACCACCCCGTCGGTAGTTGCGTTCGGCAAGAACGGCGAGAGAATGGTAGGTCAGGTTGCAAAACGTCAGGCCATTACCAATCCCGACCACACCGTTTCTTCTATCAAGAGACAGATGGGCTCCGATTATCATGTTACAATCGACGACAAGAAATATACTCCCCAGGAAATTTCGGCTATGATTCTTCAGAAGCTGAAATCGGATGCAGAGAGCTACCTCGGCAGCAAGGTAAGCGAGGCTGTTATCACCGTTCCCGCATACTTCACCGATTCACAGCGTCAGGCTACCAAGGACGCAGGCAAGATTGCCGGTCTTGAGGTTAAGAGAATTATAAACGAGCCTACGGCTGCGGCTCTTGCATACGGTATTGATAAAGAAAACGATCAGAAGATCATGGTTTACGACCTCGGCGGCGGTACGTTCGATGTTTCAATCATTGAAATGGGCGACGGCGTTCAGGAAGTTCTCGCTACCGCAGGTAACAACAGACTCGGCGGCGACGACTTCGACCAGAGAATTATCAACTGGATTGCCGACGAATTCAAAAAATCAGACGGAGTCGACCTCAAGGGCGACAAGATGGCTATGCAGAGACTTAAAGAGGCTGCCGAGAAGGCTAAGATTGAACTTTCCGGCGTTACAACCTCTACAATAAGCCTTCCCTTCATCACCGCGGACGCAACAGGCCCGAAGCATCTTGAAATGACTCTTACCAGAGCTAAATTCAATGAGTTGACCGCAGACCTCGTAGAGGCTACCATGGGACCCGTACGTCAGGCTATTTCGGACTCCGGTCTTAAAATCAGCGAGATTGACAAGGTTCTTATGGTCGGCGGTTCTTCGAGAATCCCCGCTGTTCAGGAAGCTATTAAATCATTCACCGGCAAGGAGCCCTTCAAGGGTATCAACCCCGACGAGTGCGTTGCAATAGGCGCCGCTATTCAGGCAGGCGTTATGGGCGGCGAAGTTGAGGGTATGCTTCTTCTTGACGTTACGCCCCTGTCGCTGGGTATCGAAACTCTCGGCGGCGTATGCACCAAGATTATAGAGAGAAACACCACTATCCCCACTAAGAAGAGTCAGATTTTCTCCACCGCGGCGGATAATCAGACCTCTGTTGAGGTTCACGTCCTCCAGGGCGAGAGAGAATTTGCAAAGGATAACAAGACCCTCGGCGTATTCCACCTCGACGGTATTCTTCCCGCAAGAAGAGGCACGCCTCAGATTGAAGTAACGTTCGATATCGACGCTAACGGTATCGTACACGTCTCCGCTAAGGATCTCGGCACCGGCAAGGAGCAGTCCATTGCCATCACGTCCTCGACCAACATGTCAAAGGACGATATAGACAAGGCTGTCCGCGAGGCTGAGCAGTTTGCTGAGGAAGATAAGAAACGTAAGGAAGAGCTTGACGTAAGAAACGCCGCAGACCAGATGGTTTACCAGAGCGAGAAGATTGTTTCCGAGAACGGCGACAAGTTCACTTCAGAGGAGAAGAGCTCGCTTGAAGCAAAGATCGACGCTCTTAAAGAGGCTCTTAAGGGTCAGGATCTTAACCTTATCAAGTCCAAACAGGAAGAACTCGAAAAGGATTTCTACGCAGTTTCCGAGAAACTTTACAAGGCTGCTCAGGAAGCTAACGGCGGCGCGGCCGCAGGTCAGCCGGGCGCGCAGGGCTTTGACCCCAACCAGCAGGCAGGCGGTCAGTCCGCACCCGGAGCCGACGGATACTATGAGGCTCCCTACACCGACGTAAACGAGTAATTATAAGTAATCGTTACCTCACTCCGTTTTGGGGTGGGGTACGTTCGGTAAATACAGTGATCCCGTTTATGAGATCGGAAGGAAACATATATGGCGGAGAAAAGAGATTATTACGAGGTACTCGGCGTTTCCAAGGACGCGAGCGAGGCCGATATTAAAAAAGCATACAGACAGATGGCGAAGAAGTACCATCCCGACCTCAACCCCGGCGATAAGGACGCGGAAGCTAAATTCAAGGAAGTCAACGAGGCTTACGAGGTTTTGTCTGACAGCGAGAAAAAGGCTAAGTACGACAGATTCGGTCATGCCGGCGTAGACCCGAGCTACGGCGCGGGCTCAGGCGGATTCGGCGGAGGATTCGGCGGATTCGACGGCGGAATGGATTTTGACCTGGGCGACATATTCTCAAGCTTTTTCGGAGGCGGATTCGGCGGTTCGTCAAGATCTGCAAATCCCAACGCGCCCCAGCGCGGAAGCGATATTCAGACGAATGTTTCCGTTTCGTTTGAAGAGGCGGCTAAGGGATGCAGAAAGACCGTCGACGTTTACCGTATAGAGGTGTGCGACCAGTGCTCCGGCACGGGAGCTGCGAAAGGCTCGACTACTCAGACGTGTCCCGACTGTAAGGGCAAGGGGCAGATAAATACACAGCAGCGTACTCCGTTCGGAGTTATCTCATCAACTAAAGTCTGCTCGCGCTGCGGCGGCAAGGGAACCATAGTTACATCCCCCTGCCCGAGATGTAAGGGCAAGGGCATGATTCGCCGTCCCGTTAAAATTGACGTCGATATCCCGGCGGGCATTAACGACCGCCAGGCAGTAAACGTCAGAGGTCAGGGTAACAAGGGTATAAACGGAGGCCCCGCCGGCGATTTGAGAGTCGGAATAAACGTACGTCCGCATCCGTTCTTTGAGCGCGACGGCTATAATATATGGTGCGACGTCACCGTATCGTTTGTTCAGGCGGCTTTGGGCGACGAACTTCTCGTCCCCACGCTCGACGGCAAGATTAAATATACACTCCCCGCGGGAACGCAGAGCGGAGACGTGTTCAAGATAAAGGACAAGGGCATTCAGATGCTCAATCAGCGCGGTAAAGGCGATATGCTTATAAGAATTATCGTCGAGGTTCCCAGACAGCTTACCCAGAGGCAGAAGGAGCTTTTAAGAGAATTCGACAGTCTTTCGGGCAAGAAGAATCCGTTTTCGGCAAGCGCGAATCCTGCGGCGGCGGCGAACGCCGAACCGGAAAAGAAAGGCTTTTTCGGCAAGAAGAAAAAGTAAATTATAATAATTAAAGACGGAGGCAACAGCTTCCGTCTTTTTTCGACTATCCGGGGACGTAGGCAGGAGCTTCCGTCTTTTCTTGATATTATGAATAAATCGAAAAATATTTCGGCTGAAACAGAGTGCAGTCCTATTTCAGCCGAAGTTATTTATTATTTTATATTAACCAAATCGGAACAATTAGGTTATCCTTGTCAAACGCCCCGAGCGTATCGGCAAGGCAGAGAACCGCCGAGGTGCCGAGGGAAAGCGGAGACTTATCTATAATTTTAAATGTATTTGTAATTCTCCTGTCGGGAGATGCCGTTTTCTTTATTTCAAGCGGACACAGCTTTCCGTCGCCCTCGATTATTACGTCGATTTCTTTCGAGTCGCGGTCGCGGTAGTAATTGATATACGGTTCGAGTCCCGCGTTCTGATAGCTTTTCATTATTTCCGAAACAGTGAAATTCTCAAGAATCGCACCGCTCATCGCGCCGTTCATCGCGACTTCGGACGATGACCATTTCGTAAGATAACAGATAAGTCCCGTATCGTAAAAATAAAGCTTAGGGGTTTTGATCGTTCTTTTTAATACGTTATTCGAATAAGGGTGCAGAAGAAAGACAATTCCGAGCGTTTCGAGAATATTAAGCCATGATTTTGCCGTGACCTGATCTATGTCCGCGTCGTCCGCCATCGCTTTATAATTTACAAGCTGTGAAGCGCGTGCCGCCGCGGCGGTGATGAATTTTGAAAATTTCAAAGCGTCTATCGCTCCCGACAGCTCGCGTACGTCGCGTTCTATATAAGTCGACAGGTATGACGAATAGAATATATTTCTGTCGGTGTAATCCCCGCCGAGCATGCCCGGCATACAGCCGTTCCATATCCGATTGTACATCTTAACCGCCGAAACGGGCTTTATCTCCCTGCTGTCGGACAAAAGCGCACTGAAATCGGTCGTAAACGGGCGTGACGGCGAGTCTGTTATCTCCCTTTGCGACAACGGCGACATGTGCAAAAGCGCGACCCTCCCCGCAAGCGATTCCTGTACCCCCTGCATTAATCTGAAAATCTGTGACCCCGTGAGCCAAAAATCGCCCGGATTGTGATGAGCGTCAATATAAATTTTTATATATGTGAATAATTCGGGAGCGTACTGAATCTCGTCAATAATGATCGGCGGGGTGTAAAGCTCCAAAAACAGTTTCGGGTCGTTTTTTGCCGTCTCCCTCACCGTCAGGTCGTCAAGAGAGATATATTTTCGTCCTGTATTTTCTTTTTCGGCGAGGTTTTTGAGCATAGTCGTTTTGCCCGACTGTCTCGGCCCCGTCAGAAGTATTGCGGACCATGTTTTTGAAAGAAGCGTTATACGCTGTTCAATATGTCTGTTTATATATCCCATAATGCACCTTCCGAAAATATTTCATACTTATTATATATTATTATTTCCTGAAAAGTCAATGATTATTTCGGCTGAAACAGAGTGCAGTCCTATTTTAGCCGAAGTTTTGCGCAGTTTCTTGCTTAAAAATTCGTAGTAAGTAATAATTTTTTGTATTTTATCATATAAATTCACAAGTAAGTTTTACGGAGCGGTGTTTATGAACGAAGAAAACAAGATAAAATTTCCGCACAATGTTTTTCTCGAGGACAGGAAGAAACTGAGCGTTTCGGGGGTGAACGACATCGGCAGTTTCGACGACGAGACGATAGTCGCGTATACGGATATGGGCGAGCTGACCGTGCGCGGAGAGGGGCTTCACATTAATAAAATGAGCGTCGATACGGGCGAACTTTCAGTTGAGGGCGAAATCTCAGCGCTCATATATTCCGAAAATGAAAACCCGAAAAAGAACGGCGGATTTTTTGCGAGGCTGTTCGGATAATGTACGGCGACAGTCTTAATTTACAGTATGAAAATCTGCTCGCGTCGCTCGGCGCCGGTTTTTTATTCGGCGCGCTGTACGACGTTATCAGATTTTTGAGAATAGCGGCGGCGAAAAAAAAATACTTCCTTATCGCGCTCGATATAATATTTCCGCTTATCGTCGGGATTGCGACATATCTTATTGCTCTGAGCGTAAATTACGGCTTCGTCAGGTTCTATATCGCTGCGGGGGAGCTTCTCGGAGCCGTCGTTTATAATCTGACAGTTTCAAAAACTCTGTTTTCGTTTATTTTGAACGCATATTCTTTTATTCTCAATAAAATAAAACGCGTTTTGTCGTTTATTTTAAAGCCTCTGAACTTTATTGACTCGAAACTTTTCAGAAAAAAGAACGACATCGGTACAAAAATTAAAAAAAGAGTTAAAAATTCGAAACTTTTTCGTAAAATCGACTTGAAACCCCGCATTGCAATGTTGTATAATAAAAACAAATATAATTTTTTTTATCGTATGAAAGGCGGCGGGCGCGATGAAGGAGAAGAAAAACCGTAAGTTCAGCATAATTCTCGCCTGCGCCGCAATATTGCTTGTGTGCGTTATGGTCTTTCTGCTGACGGGCTACATGCGCGACATACGCCAGAGTCAGGAAAATCTCAGCCGTAAGCAGGAACAGCTCGACGAGATTTCCCGTGCGAACGACGATCTTAAAAATTATATAGACGAGGACGAAACGAGCCGTATTCTTCGTTCGGCAAGGGATAACGGATATGTATACCCGGACGAAAACGTTTACGTTGAAAAATAGGCTCGCGGAATATAAAACCTTACAGGAGGATAAAGGCTTACTATGCAGGTAAAAATCGGTGATATCGTTGAGGGTAAAGTAACCGGACTTACGAATTTCGGGGCGTTTGTGAAACTTACGACCGGTGAGGTCGGTATGGTACATATTTCGGAGGTCGCCTCTGCGTATGTCAAGGATATCAAGGATCACCTTTCCGAGGGGCAGGACATTAAGGTCAAGGTGCTCGCTGTCGGCGACAACGGCAAGATAAGTCTGTCGATAAAGCAGGCTCAGCCCGAACAGCCGAAGGAGAAAGAGTTCAAGCAGTCGGACAGAAAGCCTTACCGCAAGCCGAACAGAGGAAATCCCCCCGTATGGCAGGGCAGACCCGCAGAGGATAAACCCCAGTCGTTCGAGGATATGATGGCGAAGTTTAAGCAGATAAGCGACGAGAAACAGGCGGATATCAAGCGCTCCGGCGAATCAAGACACGGCGGCGGATATAACAGGCGCGGGTCGAATAAGTATTAATTAATACATAATAATAAACAAGAAACGGCGAGCCGAAATTTTCGGCTCGTTTTTTTTGTTTGTGGAAAATAGCCAATTGAATACAACTATAAATATGCAAAAAGTAGAATTATTTTAATGAAATATGAAAATTATTTACTTTTATTTTTCGATAGTGTAAAATAAAAGTGCAAAAATTAGGAAAGGATGATTTGATTGTTCAAAAAGAACTCAAAAAAGTCAAAAGTGCGTATTTGACTTTTCCGACCGTATATTTTTTTAAAGGATGATATTCTTATGAAAAATAATAAGTTGTTAATTGCAGTTCTGATTTCTGCGGTCTCTGTCTTTTCTTTTGCATTTTATGCGTATGCAGGAACCGTCGAAACCGATTACGACGGACGAAAATATAATTGCGTTGAACCCGAAACAAATCAAGACGGTACCGCGTCACCCGAAAATTTGTGGTGGGATTCGATGACAAACCATTCGTTTGCTAGAAGAGGCGATTTAAACAGCGACGGACATGTAACTGCCGAGGATGCGAGACTTTGTCTGCGTTATGCTGCGAGGCTCGTCGGCTTCTTTGAATATGAACATTCCGTATATATCGGCGACGTTGACGAAAACTCTGTTCTCACTGCCGGTGATGCGCGGTTGATTCTCCGTTGTGCTGCAAGGCTTGATCCGCCTTTTAATATGACAGGAGAAGTTCTGCCGGCTGTTACTTATCATTTGGTCGGACTTCAAAGTGCGGACGACGGGTCTTACAAGTGGATTGCAGCATGTGACAAGGCGGACGGGTTTACTCTTGAGGAAACTCGCTGGAATAATAAAAATGTTGATATAAGCGGAGATTTCAGGGAGCATTTGCAGATGTTCAGTTTTAAAGCGGATGAAGCGGGTGAATATACCGTGAAATTCGAATACATATCAAGGGACGGAAAAACAGTAGCGGATGAATTTTATGTTACTTATATTTTGAAGGAGGAAAAAAATACTTGGATAAGCGGTTAAAAAAGTTTTTATCTTTAGTTGTTTCTTTTACTGTATTTTTTAATGTATGTTGTGTATACAGCTTTGCGTATGATGCAATTGAAATGAACGAAAACAGTTTCATTAATATTAAAACAACGCCGGAAGATCTCCAAGGAATTAAAAGGTATTCGGAACTCACGGCGTCAGTAAACGCAAATGGAAATGTTTCGTTGCCCAGGTCTGTCGATTTAAGCAGGTACTTGCCTGCCCCGGGTTCGCAGCTTTTGACAGGGACATGCACTTCATGGGCATTTTCTTATTGTTTAGCCGCAGAGCAGACTATTCGGCGCGGGTGGAATGCAAAATCAAGTAATCATATGTTTAGTCCGTCATTTCTTCATAAAAAAACGGGGAAAGATACAGCTTTTGGCGCATCATCTGCTAAATGTTTGGATATATTAAAAACCTACGGTGTTTGTACATTAACTTACCGTCCGTTTTCTCCGGATACTGTTTCGGAGAACATTTCTTCAATCCAATCAGAAAATGCACAACTTTACAGAATTACGACATTTTTTTCTGTTTGGGGGATTGATGAAATAAAAAAAGCTCTGAGTGACGGTCATTGTGTTGTTATTGCAATAAGGGCATTGTCTGATTTTGAAACAATTGGAATTGACGGAAATGAAATGTACAATGACTATGAAACAAAAGAAATTGATGTTAGTAAATCTCAAGGACACTCAATTTGTTTAGTCGGATATGATGAAAACAAAAAGGCGTTTAA
Source organism: Oscillospiraceae bacterium (assembly GCA_022763825.1). GTDB lineage: Bacteria > Bacillota > Clostridia > Oscillospirales > Acutalibacteraceae > CALACW01. The sequence goes on from JALEQX010000004.1 coordinate 39,053, forward strand.
ATTTATTAACTCATGGGGTCCGACGTGGGGATTTAGCGGATATGGTTGGATTGCGGAGGGGTTATTGACGGATCGAAATATAATATGTCAAGATCCCGGTGATAAAAATGAAAGTGATGTTATTATCGGACGAGGAGTAATTATACCGAGTTTAGATAGTTATTGTATGGGTGATATGAACGGAGACGGTAAAGTTACTGCGGGAGATGCAAGGTTAGCATTAAGATTTTCTTCTCGTCTTGAGTCGTATACGGATAGACAGTATGTTCTTGCGGATGTGGATGGTGATGCAAAGCTTACGTCTACAGATGCATCAAACATATTAAAATATTCTTCCAAGCAAATTTCAAAATTCCCACTTTATGAATAAGCAGCCGGCTGATAATAAAGCATAAAGTTATATCTAAAAAATTTTTACCCCCTAAAAGAGAGAGCAAATTTGCAAAACGCATTTTTCTCTCCCCTTTAGGGGGGGCTTTATTATATGTGTTTGGTTCGTTTTGGGTTTAAGTTAATTCATGTATAAACAGTCCGCTCAAAAGTTTCGGCTCGAACCACGTTGATTTCGGGGGCATTATAAGTCCCGCGTCGGCGATATCCATAAGGTCGTCGAGCGTGGTCGGGTACATTGAAAACGCAATCTTCATATCGAGCGCGCATCTTCTCTCGAGCTCTTCGAGACCGCGGATTCCGCCTACGAAGTCAATGCGCTTGTCCGTTCTCGGGTCGGATATACCGAATACGGGCGTGATGCAGTTCTTCTGCAAAATCGAAACGTCGAGTCTGTCAACGGGGTCGGAGTCGTCGTATGTGCCTTTCTTCGCGGTGAGCTTGTACCACTTTGAGTCGATATACATTCCGAAGTCGTGTTTATGCTCGGGATGATACGGCTTGTCACCGTAAAGCGAAACGTCGAATTTTTCGCCGATTTTATTAATAAGCTCGTCCTTTGTCATGCCGTTATAATCGGCGATAAGGCGGTTGTAGTCCATAATCGCGAGGTCGTCGCTCTTGAAGTAAACCGCAAGGAAGAAATTAAACTCCTCGTCGCCCGTATAGCCGGGGTTAGCTTCTCTGCGCTTTTGTCCGACCTTAACGGCGGAGGCTGCACGGTGGTGACCGTCGGCGATGTAGAGACAGGGGATTGACTTAAACTGCGAAACGAGCGAGGCAATGTCATTTTCGTCGTCGATAACCCAGACGGTGTTCGTTACGCCGTCATTTGTAATAAAGTCGTATTCGGGAGTTCTTGCAGTGTACTTTGCGACGATTGAATCAATCTCGTCCTTACCGCGGTATGTAAGGAATATCGGGCCTGTGTTCGCATTGCAGGTATCTACGTGGCGGATTCTGTCCGCCTCTTTGTCGGCTCTCGTGAGCTCGTGTTTTTTAATAATGTTGTTCATGTAGTCGTCGATTGAAGCGCATCCGACAATACCCGTCTGCGAACGCGAATTCATAATCTGACGGTAAACATAAAGACAGGGCTTGTCCTCTTTAAAGCAGATTCCGTCGTCGGAGAGCTTTTTAAGATTCTCCGCCGCCTTTTTGTATACCTCGTCGGAATAAAGGTCAACGTCCTCGGGCAGGTCGACCTCCGCTTTGTCGACGTGCAGGAACGAGTACGGATTGCCCTTAACCGCAATTCTCGCCTCCGCGCTGTTCATAACGTCGTAGGGGAGAGCGGCGACGGAGGAAGCGTATTCCTTTTTCGGTCTGACGGCTCTGAACGGTCTGATAACTGACATATAAATCATCCTTTCGTGACAAAAAAATAATTTATTGAATTATTTTTTTGCAGTGGTTAGTGTTCAGCGGTCAGCGGTCAGTATTACGCAGTTTCTGACTGCTGCATGCTGCCTGCTGTCCGCTGCAATAATTTACGGACGTAAATTATTGCTTTATTTTTCCGTTTATAAAATATACTTCGCTCTGTGACAGTGCGTAAATTCCCGAAACCGAAGAATTCAGAACAAAATAGCTGTTCTGCGTAAGCACCGGGAGCAGAACGCAGTCGTCTATGAGTTTCTGTTCGAGCTGTTTATATATTTCGATTTTCGCCTGCGCGCCGTTCGCCGTTCTTACCGAATCGAAAAGCGCGTCATAGCTTTCGCTTTTATATCCCATTAAATTCGACGACGATTCCGACGTAAATCCGCCGAGCATCGCATAAACTTTATTTGACGAATACGAAACGGGGCAGAACGCAATCTGATAACTGCCGTTTTTGACCTGCGCCGTTACGTTTTCGAGCGTATCTGTCTTTATTTTTACGTCCGTTCCGAGCGCCTTCTGCCACTTCTGAATCTGAAGCTTTACCTGCGGGGCAAAATCCTCGGTTGTCAGAACCGTCACGGCGGCGGAGTCAAGTTCCGCATTTTTTAATCCGAGATTGTACAGCTCCGAGGCTTTGGTTTCGCTATACTCGTTCATTTTCGGCGTAAATTCGTACGACGGGGTCATGTATGTGCTCGAAATTCTCGACGTTTTTTCAAAATACGCGCTGTCGGGTTTTATCACCGACGGGTCGTATGCGTATGTGAATGCGGTTCGTATCGATTCGTTTTTTATGTACGAATCGTTTAAATTAAAACAGTATGCCCAAACCGTGTCGGAAAACGCTGTCGACATAAATTTCTTTTCGTTATTTAACTGTCTGTTGAACGTCTGAGCGGAAACGAATCCGCCGTCGTATTTTTCACCCTTTATTTTCTGCGAGGCGGTTTCCTCATCGCAGTTTAAGTAAATGTAAACGTTGTCGGGGCTTACCTCGTTTTCGCCCTTATAGTCGTCATTAGAAGTAATGAGAACGTATGCGTCCTCAGAAAACGTGTAGACGAAAAACGGACCGTTGCACAGCATGTATTCGAGCGCAAGACCGTATCTGCCGGAGCAGGCGTTGAAAAACGTCTCATTGCACGGCATGGCGGCGGGGCGCGTCAGCGCGTAGAGAAGGTCGGAATCAGCGTATTCAAGCGTTATTTCGAGAACGGTATCGGAAACGGCTCTGACTCCCAGTTCCTGAGGGTTCATCTGTCCGTCGGTTATTTTCGACGCATTTTTTATTGAATTAAAAAGCGACGCGTCGGGGCTTTGCGTCGTCGGGTCGACGACTCGTCTTAATGCGAAAACAAAGTCGTTTGCCGTGACGGACGGGGCAAAATTCTCACCGAGTTTATCGCCCAGTTTTTTCTGCGCGGTTTTCGTGACGTGCCATTTTGCATCGGGGCGCAGTGTGAACGTGTACGTAAGCCCATCTGATGACACGTCCGTTTTTTCGGCGGCGCCGGGCTGAATGTCCCCGTTTTCGTCGAGTCTGACGAGTCCCTCAAAACAGTTTGCCGATATGATTCGCTCCGCCGTCGAGTCGGCAATCTGCGGGTCGAGGTACTGTGCGTTGTCGCTTACGGGATAGTAGAACGTGACCGACTCCGATTTTGAGCACGAGGCGAATATGCAGACAATTATTATTAATGATAAAATAAGTGAAATGACGCGTTTCATATATAAATAATCTCTCGAATTCATAGTTTGATTAAATTATAGCAGAGATTTTATGCGTTTTCCATAAGGAATGTTAATTTTTTTGAAAATCTATTAACTTTTAATATTTTATTTGATATAATTAAACTCGGTGATATGTGAAAATGCAGACTTTACTCTATATTTTATCGGCTTTAGCCGTCATCGCGGTTATACTTCTTGTTATTTTGATTATAAAAGTGACGCGTTTGTCCTCTGATAAAAATGATTCGGAGCTTAAGGAACTTTCGGTCAAGTCCGATGTTATTTTAAAATCCATAGGCAATGAGTCGGCGAGAGTCGGAAATGAGGTTAAAAACGTATCGGAGTCGGTAAACGCGAAACTTGCCGACGTGACAAAGGCAAATTACGACTCTCAGCTCGCGCTTACGAAACTCGTTACGAATTCGCTTAACGAAATGAGCGAATTAAACAGAAACCAGAATGAAAAAAACACCGAGAAAATCGAACGTTCGCTTGATAAAATGCGCGAGAATAACGAAAAGAAACTCGACGAAATGCGCGCTACCGTCGACGAAAAACTGACCGCAACGCTTACGAAGAGACTTGATTCGTCGTTCAAAACGGTGTCCGACCAGCTTTCGAACGTGTATAAATCGCTCGGCGAAATGCAGGAACTCTCGGGCGGAATCACAAATTTAAATAAACTGTTCACAAACGTAAAAACGCGCGGAACGTGGGCGGAGTATCAGCTCGGAGCGATTCTGGACAGCGTTATTCCGAATATGTACGTCACAAATTACAGCGCAAGGGACGGCGCGGGAGTCGTCGAATTCGCGGTCAAAATTCCGTCATCCGATTCTAAGAAAATCACGTACATGCCGATAGATTCGAAATTCCCGACAGAAGACTATGTCAGACTGTGCGAATTAAGCGAATCGGGCGACGTGCAGGGCGTCGAAAACGCGAGAAAAGCGCTCGAAAAAAGAGTTATCGACGAAGCGAAAACAGTATCAAAATACATAAACGAACCCGACACAACTCCGTTTGCCGTTATGTACCTTGCGACGGAGGGACTTTACGCCGAAATAGCTTCGTCAAAAAATATGCTTTTAGAGAGAATTCAGAACGAATTCAGAGTAATTATCGCAGGCCCCTCGACCGTGACCGCGCTTTTAAGCTCGCTTGCCGTGGGATTCAGAACCGCCGCCATAAACGAAAAGGCGAGCGAGATAAGGGAAATTCTCTCTGCCGTAAAGAAGCAGTATGAGACATTTGACAAGGTGCTCAATTCAGTCAAGAAAAAACTTGAATCCGTTGACAAAGAAATAGACAACGCGGTTTCGAGAAACAATATTATTAATAGAAAACTTAAAAATGTCGAAGATATCGACGCGGACAGAGCCGACAGACTTCTGTTCGGGAATACGGAGGTTGAATTATGAAACATTCAGACATCATCTCACAGATGACTCTCGAGGAAAAAGCGTCTTTCTGCGACGGCGCGGATTTCTGGAATCTGCAAAGCTGTGAAAGACTCGGTATTAAAAGCATAATGGTTACCGACGGCCCTCACGGACTCAGAAAGAAAAAAGAGAAAAAGGATCCCGGCGAACTTATGAGTTCGAACCCCGCAACATGCTTCCCGACTGCAGTTACGACCGCGGCTTCGTGGGATCCCGACCTTATTTACGAAATGGGACAGGCTCTCGGCGAGGAGTGCCTTGAGGAAAAGGTTTCCGTCCTTTTGGGACCGGGCGCAAACATGAAGAGAAGCCCCCTGTGCGGAAGAAACTTCGAATATTTCTCGGAGGATCCTTATCTTGCGGGTAAAATGGCGGCTTCGTTTATCAACGGCGTTCAGTCAAAGGGTATCGGCACGTCGTTAAAGCATTTCGCCGCGAACAGCCAGGAGTGCAGACGTATGACGGTTGATTCAGTCGTCGACGAGAGAGCGCTGAGAGAGATTTATCTCACCGCTTTCGAAATTGCGGTAAAAGAGGCTCAGCCGTGGACTGTCATGAACGCTTATAACAGATTGAACGGAACGTACTGCGCCGAGAACAAATGGCTTCTTTCCGACGTTCTTAAAAAGGAATGGGGCTTTAAGGGAATCGTAGTCACCGACTGGGGTGCGGAGAACGACAGAGTCGAGGGACTCAAAGCCGGTCAGGAGCTCGAAATGCCCACGTCCTCGGGCAGGGGAGCAAAACAGATATGCGAAGCTGTCAGAAACGGAAAACTTGACGAGAAAATTCTCGACGAAGCGGTTGACGCGGTTCTCGATTTGATTATAAGAGGAAACGAGAATAAACGCGATTATAAATTCGATAAGAAAGAGCATCACGCGCTCGCAAGAAAGATCGCCGGAAATTCGATGGTTCTTCTTAAAAACGAGGATAATATTCTTCCTCTTAAAAAGAATTTGAAATACGCCGTTATCGGCGAAATGGCGAAATCTCCCCGCTATCAGGGCGCGGGCAGTTCGCTTATAAATCCCCTTAAAATAGACAATGCGTTCGACGAGCTTATGGACAACGGCGTTTCAATGACATACTGCGCGGGCTATGACAAAAAGAGCGACAGACCCGACGACGTTCTCATAGGCGAGGCTGTCGCGGCTGCGAGAAACGCCGATATCGCAGTAATTTTCGCGGGTCTTACCGAGACTTATGAGGCAGAGGGCTTTGACAGAAGCCACATCAGTCTGCCCGAAAGCCATGACGAGCTTATCCGCGAGGTTGCGAAGGTGAATAAAAATACGGTTGTCGTTCTCTCGGGCGGTTCGCCCGTAACCATGCCGTGGCTTTCTGACGTTAAAGCCGTTCTCAACGGTTATCTCGGCGGCGAAGCCGGAGGCAGCGCGGTTGTCGATATCCTTTTGGGCAAGGTCAACCCCTCGGGCAAGCTTGCCGAAACGTATCCCTGCATGCTTGCGGACGTTCCGTGCGTAAATTACTTCCCCGGCACGACCGTTACGACCGAGTACAGGGAGAGTGTTTATATCGGTTACAGATATTACGACACGGCGAAGAAGGATGTTCTGTTCCCATTCGGCTACGGACTTTCGTACACGACGTTTGAATATTCCGATTTAAAACTTTCTAAGAAAAAGATAAAAGATACCGATACTCTCAAGGTATCGTTTAAAATTAAGAATACGGGTTCCGCCGCGGGTGCCGAAATCGCGCAGGTTTACGTAAGCGATGTTGACAGCACGATATTCCGTCCCGAAAAGGAATTAAAGGGCTTTAAGAAGGTATTTTTAAATCCCGGCGAGGAGACGACGGTTGAAATTGAGCTTGACAAGAGAAGCTTCGCGTTTTATAACGTTCTCGTCCATGACTGGTGCGTAGAGAGCGGTGATTTCGTAATCAAAGTCGGCGCTTCGAGCCGTGACATTAAGTTAGAGGGCAAGGTTAACGTTTCGGCTCAAGAGGTTGAAATCCCCGACTACCGTCAGAGCGCGCCCCAGTATTACACCGCAGACGTAAGAAACGTTCCCGACTCACAGTTTGAGGCGGTTCTCGGCAGACCCATCCCCGCAAATAAGAGAGACAATGCCTCGGAGCTTGACCTTACCTCGACTCTCGAGGACGCGAACTTCACAAAGCAGGGTAAGTTCGTAAACAACGTTATCGATAAGGCGGTCAATACGTTCCTCTCCTCCGACGACGCGAACCGCGGTATGATAAAGGCTATGGCTCTCCAGATCCCGATAAGAAACTTTATCTCCATGAGCATGGGCGTGTTCTCGGACACGATGGCGCAGGGACTCCTTGACATACTCAACGGAAAAGGAACCGTAAAGGGAATTGCAAGGATTTGCTCGGGACTCGGCAATGCGCTTAAAAACATGAAGAATTTGTTCAATTCGATTTGATTGAATAACAAATACCGCCCGCATGCAGTTTCAGCATGCGGGCGGCAGTATTTCATAAAGAAATAATTTTTTTCTTATTTTCTTTTGCAAATTCGCTTAAGGTATAGGAACGTATTCTTTCATTTACGATATTCGGGATTAAGAATCCGTTTGAGACAAGGGCTGCGCATCGGTTTATTATTGTTTTATTCGTAACGGACAACTGTTTGCTCAATTCGATAGGTGTGAACTGTGTTATATTATTCTTTAAAAGATATATAAGCAGTTCCTTTTCCTTTACATTGAGAAACGACAGACTGCCCGACAGCGTATCTTCGGCGGATTTTTGAGATATTTCGCGTACTTTCTCGGAATATAATCCGACCATTCGCAGAAAATAATTTATCCATATCTCGGGGTGAGGCGGGTTTTCCCTGCCCGAATAATACAGCGCGGGAAGCCCCATCTGCAATGACGAATAGTATTCGTCCGGGTCGTATGCAAAATATTCCTCGAGCGAGCCGATACCGTTGAATCCGTAGCCGTTCAAATCGAGAATGTACCCGGACATAAGTCTTGCCGTTCTGCCGTTGCCGTCCTCAAACGGGTGTATCGTTACAAGCTGATAATGTACGACAGCGGAGACTATCAGCGGGTGGTCGTCCGTCGTGTTTACATAGTCGACAAGTTCATCGAGAAGCGGGTCGATATCGCAGTACTCGGGCGGAATATAATCGGGCTTCCCGGTTTGAGAATCGTATACCGCGAACAGCACTCCCGGAGGCATTTCACCTCTTAGTCCGATTTTTTCTTTCGACGCGCCTTTTTCGACAACTGCCTGAACTTCAAGTATCAGGTCTTTTGAAAACGGCTCTCTTTTTTTCAGTTTTCCTTCGAGCAGATTCAGCGCGAGAAAGTAATTTCTGACCTCCTGTTCGGGTTTCAGAAAATGCTTGTGTCCGTCGCTTTCCATGGCTTTGTTCGCCTGTTCCTCACTTAGGGGGTTGCCCTCTATTTTATTGGACGCATAGGAACTTTTTTTCTTTGAATTTTTTCTGAGCCTGTTTTCCGTGATTTTCGGGAGTATGGTATTTTTTATTAAAAAGCGGTTTTCGTCAACGGCGGATATGGCTTTTAATATATCGTTTGTCAATGTAACTTTTATCATTCAATCAGTCCTTTTATACATTATATTTTACACCGAATGATAAAAAAAATCCACTGGAATTTCACTATTTTTTCACTATTTTTTCACTGTTTCATTTTCTGAGATAAAAAACGGAGCCGTCAAAGCAATCGACGGCTCCGTAAATTCTAATTATAAATTACGGTTTTGTTGTCATTCAGATCAAGAGAATATCCATCCGAATATTCTGAGGAAAGATATTATTTTCAATATAATCAGGCGGATTTGGCGGATCAGATATTCGAACCCGCTGCCGTTTACGGTTATTTCAATTTCGGAGCTTACTCCGCTGTCGGGATCGGTTACGGTTACTGTCGCAGTGCCCTTGCCGACGGCGAGAAGCGTGATTTGATTAGCGATCTGAGCCCATTCCGGGTCTGACGGTTCGATAACGTATACGACGTTTTCATCCGAGCTTGTTACCTCGAGATTTTTAAAATGTATGCTCGAGCTAAGGGGTCTCAAATAAGCATTGAGATATATTTCCTCTCCGACGAAAATTTTATTTACATCTTCGAAATGCGAGAGGTACAGCTCGATTTTTTCGGGAGCTATCGACCATGCATTGTCCGTGATCGTAACGGTGTGCGGGATAAATTCGTCGGTTATATCATAATGTCCGCACTCCTCGGGTTCTTCATTATATTTGTATGCGATTGATGTTATTATATACTCTTTGCCTTTTTCGAGGTAATAGCTGTAATTGCCGAAGCACGTATAATTTTCGTCGATTTCGAGCTGCGACTCTTCAATATACACAAATTTATACGAATCACTGTCGTCGGCATCGGTTATACCATTCCGAATTCGATAACGCTTGAACGGAAATTATAGTAATCGCTCTTATCGGGGATAAAGGTATACTCCTCGTCCTTTTTGTCAAAATTGAGAACGGAGGAACCCGTTATCGTTTTTCCGTCCTCTGCGGAAGCGGTAAAGCATACCGCGAACGACATGAGCATAAGCAGGGAGAGCATAATTGATGTCACGCGTTTAAAAGAAGT
>JALEQX010000009.1 GCA_022763825.1 Oscillospiraceae bacterium
AGATTCAGGAACAGAATATTACATATGTTCTCATATCAACTGGATAAATCAACAGCAGCCACCTGTTGATGACTGCTGCACAGTTTGTTTATTTTTTCGGTTTTACCCCAACACTTTACATAGAACCTTTTATTTTTTTAACATTTTCTTGAGATACTGTCCCGTATAGCTGTTCTTAACTTGTGCAACATCCTCCGGCGTACCCTCGGCAACGATAGTTCCGCCTCCGTTTCCGCCCTCGGGACCCAGGTCAATTATCCAGTCCGCGCTTTTTATAACATCGAGATTATGTTCTATAACGAGTATCGAATTGCCCGCGTCGGCAAGCGTCTGCAATACGTTTATAAGCCTGTGTACATCCGCCGTATGAAGTCCGGTAGTAGGCTCGTCGAGGATATATATAGTCCTGCCGGTCGCGCGCTTTGAAAGCTCCGTCGACAGCTTGACTCTCTGCGCCTCGCCGCCCGAAAGGTCCGTCGCGGGCTGACCGAGCTTGATATATCCGAGTCCGACATCGTAAAGCGTTTTAATCTTACGGTAAATCTTCGGTATCGGTTCAAAGAATGACATAGCTTCCTCAACGGTCATATTTAAAACGTCGCTGATGCTCTTTCCCTTGTACTTAACTTCAAGCGTTTCGCGGTTATATCTCGCACCCTTGCACACGTCGCACGGTACGTAAACATCCGCAAGAAAATGCATTTCTATTTTGCATATACCGTCACCCTGGCACGCTTCGCATCTGCCTCCGGCTACGTTGAACGAAAAACGGCTCGGAGTATATCCGCGGATTTTCGCGTCCTGAGTCTGAGCAAAAAGCTCCCTGATATCATTGAATACGCCCGTATACGTAGCGGCGTTCGACCTGGGCGTTCTGCCTATCGGCGACTGATCGATATTAATAACTTTATCAAGATGTTCAATACCTCTGAACTCCTTATGTTTTCCGGCGAATTTCTTTGCATTATTAAGTTCGGCGGCGAGTTTTTTATAAATTATTTCATTAACAAGCGACGATTTACCCGAACCCGACACGCCGGTAACGCATACAAATTCACCGAGCGGTATATTAACGTCGATATTTTTAAGGTTATTTTCCGCAGCCCCTATAACGCTCAGAATCTTACCGTTACCCGTTCTCCTCGTTTCGGGAACGGGAATTTTTCTGACTCCGGAGAGATACTGCCCCGTTATTGATTCCTTACATTTCTTTATATCGTCGACGGTTCCCGAGCATACAACGTTACCGCCATGAATTCCTGCGCCGGGGCCAATATCGACAATATAATCCGCCGCATACATCGTGTCCTCGTCATGCTCTACAACGATAAGAGTATTACCGATATCGCGCAGATGTTTCAGCGTATCTATAAGTTTGTCGTTATCGCGCTGATGAAGTCCTATTGACGGCTCGTCAAGAATATACAGCACACCCATAAGGGACGATCCGATCTGCGTTGCGAGCCTGATTCGCTGACTTTCACCGCCCGACAGCGTACCGGCGGAACGCGCAAGAGTTAAATAATCAAGTCCCACGCTTACAAGAAAATTAAGTCGCGACTTAACCTCTCTTATAATCTGGTCGGCAATCATGGCTTCTTTGTCAGTAAATTTAAGCGTATCGAGAAATTTAAGCTCGTCGGTAACGCTCATTCTTACAAATTTGTCGATATTGATTCCGCCGACGGTAACGGAAAGCATTTCGGGGCGAAGGCGCGCGCCCTTGCACGTCGGACAGTCGCATTTCGTCATGACCTGCTCGATATCGGCTCTCGCCCAGTCGCTCGTCGTCTCCTTATATCGCCGTTCAAGGTTATTGATAATTCCCTCAAACGCAGTATTATAGCTTCCGCTTCCGTATTCGGTCGAACGTTTCATTTTAAGTTTTTCGTTCCCGGTTCCGTATAAAAGAGCATGAAGTCCCTCTTTTGAAATGCTTTTGACCGGCGTATTCAAATCAAATCCGTACTTTTCGCCGAGCGCGTCAAAATACATTTTTGCAATAGATGATTTTTCACTCTTTGACCAGCCGGTAGCGTTAATCGCGCCCTGCGCTATCGAAAGATTCTTATTAGGAATAACGAGGTCGGGGTCGACTCTCATAAAAAAGCTCAGTCCCGTACATGTCGGGCACGAGCCGTACGGATTATTGAATGAAAACATTCTCGGCGACAGTTCGTCGATGCTGATTCCGTGTTCGGGACATGCGTAATTCTGCGAGTACAGCGTTTCGTTTCCGTCCGAATCAACAACGAGAACGGTTCCGCCCGACAGTTTTGACGCAAGTTCAACAGCGTCGGAAAGTCTGCTCCTTACTCCGTCCTTAATAACAAGTCTGTCGACTATGACCTCAATATTGTGCTTAATATTTTTATCAAGAACGATTCGTTCCGATAAATCATAAATACTGCCGTCGATTCTGACTCTGACATAGCCGGAACGTCTCACGGAATCAAGTTCTTTTGCATGCGTTCCCTTTTTACCCTTTATAATCGGAGCGAGAATCTGAATTTTTGTCTTTTCGGGCAGTTCAAGCACCGCGTCGGCTATCTGGTCGACCGTCTGCTGTTTAATCTCCTTACCGCATACGGGACAGTGAGGAATACCCACTCTCGCATACAAAAGTCTTAAATAATCGTATATCTCAGTAACGGTTCCGACGGTTGAACGCGGATTTTTTGATGTAGTTTTCTGGTCTATTGAAACTGCCGGAGAAAGTCCGTCTATCGAATCAACGTCGGGTTTATCCATCTGCCCTAAAAACATTCGCGCGTAGCTTGACAACGACTCGACATAACGGCGCTGACCCTCTGCGTATATCGTGTCAAATGCAAGCGACGATTTGCCCGAACCCGAAAGCCCCGTAAAAACCGTCAGCGAGTCGCGCGGTATTTTAACGTCGGCGTTTTTGAGATTGTGCTCTCTCGCGCCTTTAACTGTAATATATTTTTCTGCCATTTTATTTTCCCTGCTTAAGTTTTTCTATTTTATCTCTTAAAAACGCCGCATGTTCGAATTCGAGTATTTTCGCAGCTGCCTTCATTTCCTTTGTAAGCGATTCAATGAGTTCCGCGCGCTCTCTCGGCGACATGCGCTTGTGCGACTTCTTGTCAACGTCGTTCTTTGAACTTATTTCGAGAATCTCGCGGACAGGTTTTACAATCGTCTGCGGAGTAATGTCATGCTCTGAGTTATACTTCATCTGTTTTTCGCGTCTGCGGTTTGTTTCTCTCAAAGCCGCTTCCATAGACGGAGTGACCGAATCGGCGTACATAATAACCTTGCCGTCCGCATTTCTCGCCGCTCGCCCTATCGTCTGAATGAGAGAAGTCTCCGAACGCAGAAATCCCTCTTTATCCGCGTCGAGAATTACAACGAGCGAAACCTCGGGAATGTCGAGACCTTCACGAAGAAGGTTAATACCGACAAGCACCTGATACTCGCCGAGTCTCAAATCCCTGATAAGCTCCATTCTCTCAATCGTATCTATATCATAATGCATGTAACGTACTTTTATACCGAAGCTGTCGAGGTAGTCGGTAAGACTCTCCGCCATTTTCTTAGTAAGAGTCGTAATAAGCACGCGTTCCCCGCGCTCTTTTCTTATATTTATTTCCGATATAATATCGTCAATCTGACCGTCGACGGGTCGAACCTCGATTTCGGGGTCAAGCAGTCCCGTAGGACGGATAAGCTGTTCCGCAACGCACTCGCTCTTACTTCGTTCAAATTCTCCCGGCGTCGCGCTGACAAAAATTTTCTGACCGACTTTCGAATAGAATTCGTCAAATGTAAGCGGTCTGTTATCATAAGCGGACGGCAGTCTGAATCCGAAGTTAACAAGACTGTCCTTTCTCGATTTATCGCCTCCGTACATGCCCCTGACCTGCGGGAGCGTAACATGCGATTCATCGACAAAAAGGATAAAATCATCCGGGAAATAATCTATCAACGTAAACGGGGGTTCGCCCGGTTTTCTGCCCGACATAACGGCGGAGTAGTTCTCTATACCCTTGCAGAATCCTGTTTCTCTGAGCATTTCAATATCGTATTCGGTGCGCTGTCTTATTCTCTGAGCCTCTATCAGCTTGCCCTCCTTTTGAAATTTCTCGACTTGGGTAAGCATTTCTTCATTTATCTGAGTTATCGCCTTTTCGAGTTTTTCCGGCGCGATAACATAATGCGACGCGGGATAAATCGCAACGTGCGAGACAACGTTCTTAGTCTCGCCCGTAACAGGGTTAAACTCCGAGATTCTATCTATTTCATCACCGAAAAATTCGACTCTTATCGCATATTCAAATGTATAAACAGGGAAAATCTCGACAGTGTCGCCCCTGACTCTGAATTTATTTCTGATAAAATTAATATCATTTCTCTCGTATTGAATTTCAACAAGCTTCTGTATAAGCTCCTCACGGCTTTTCTCCATACCCTGACGTAATGAGATAACCATGTTTCTGTAATCTATCGGGTCGCCGAGCGAATAAATACACGAAACGCTCGCAACGATTATAACATCCCTGCGTTCGGACAGTGCGGACGTAGCGGAGTGACGGAGTCTGTCTATCTCGTCGTTTACGGCTGAATCCTTTTCAATATAAGTATCGGTCTGCGCAATATACGCCTCGGGCTGATAATAGTCGTAATACGATACGAAATACTCAACCTCATTTTCAGGGAAAAACTCCCTGAACTCACTGCAAAGCTGGGCTGCAAGCGTTTTATTATGAGCGAGAATCAACGTCGGGCGGTTAACCTCGGCTATGACATTCGCCATTGTAAACGTCTTACCCGAACCGGTAACGCCGAGCAGAGTCTGTTCGTTATATCCCTTATTAAGTCCGTCGACAAGCGTTTTTATCGCCTGGGGCTGGTCGCCCGTAGGCTTATATTTTGAATGTAAAATAAATTTATCCATTTATTGTCTCCGTAACAGAACAAATATTCTGTTACAATTTTATAATGTTTATCCGCCGTTGTCAAGGCTCGATAACAATATTGTTATTAAAAAGAGGCAGTAAAAAAATTCCTCGGCAACTCTAAGAACTGCCGAAGAATTTTTACGGAATATGCTCAATGAAGAATTGTTATTTTTTACGGGAGAAAAGTCCGTGTTTTACGTATTCGGACGAGGAAGCGGAAATGAAATCATAACCCATATCGGTTATCACTTTTTTAAGCTTTTCTGTGTCAAGTTCATCTTCCGAAACAACAACACACTCTCCTTTGGAGTGAGATGCCGAAACTCTTTTAACCTTAAAGTTATTTCTTACGGCGTCCTGTATATGATTTTCGCACATGGAACAAGCCATACCGTTTATTTTAATAACAGTCTGAACCATAATCAGTAACCTCCGATAAACATTAATTGATTAAATGCTGAGATTCTTTTCTGCAAAGATTATCGAGACTGTCGTTTTCCATTCCGGAAATCAAAGCGCACGATGCGCCTTTTATATCCGATATTCCCGGGAAATCTCTGCATAAAATTCTTGAAACAACATTATAGTAACGCTCAATACGCGCAGCGGTTTCACGCCCGTGCTCCGTAAAGAATGCAACTCCGGCGGCTCCCCTGCTTATCAGTCCCATTTCGGTAAAAACATTCATCATACTGTGAACGCTCGGTTTTGAAAGATTAAGCATGTTCGCTATGCGGGTGCATCTCATTCCCTCTCCGCTTTTATCAATTTCGCGCATTGCCAACTAATACAGAATGTTAGACGCCGTCAGAGATCTTTGATAATCAGTCATATTAACCTCCGGGGATTACACGTAAGGAGCGTTTTACCGCCCCTTACATATTATTGATTACTTCTTTTCTTCTGTGTGCTGATGGCAGGAGCCTGCCATTGCGCAGTGCGCACAGTTATTACCGCAGGTCGTTTTACCCTTCTTCTTATCTTTTATCAGCTTAACTATTATAAGTGCGACGACTAAGATAAGCACGAGGCATATAATTATCGTACCTATATTTTCAGCTATCCATGCAAACATTTCTGACCGACTCCTTTCCTTTTGAATGTTTTTAAATTATTTCTTTGAAGTCTTAACTTTAGTTGTAAGTTTCGTTGCCTCTTTGTAAGGACGAACAAGCATATAAATCATACCCGCAAGGATTGCAAATGCAAATATGAGAGCAACGATATCGCCTGCACCGCTGATCGCGCCGGAGAAGAGCTTTCCGAAGCTGTTGACCATAAGAGCTATGCAGTATGCGAATGAGCACTGATATCCGACTGCAAACCATGTCCACTTTGCGTTGTTCATCTCACGCTTCATTGCTCCGATTGCGGCGAAGCAGGGAGCGCAGAGAAGGTTAAATACGAGGAACGAGAAGCCTGCGATGGGAGTAAACGCCTGAGCGATGTTCTGATATACGGTCGTTCCCTCTGCACCGTTGTAAAGTATACCGAGAGTACCGACGATGTTCTCTTTTGCAACAAGACCGGTAATCGAAGCAACGGCTGCCTGCCAGTTGCCCCAGCCGAGGGGTTTGAATATCCAGGCGATAGCGGAACCGATAAAAGCAAGGATTGAAGAATCGATTTCGGATTCGTCAAGCATGCGGAAGCTTCCGTCTGCTACGCCGAAGTAAGTGGTGAACCAAACAATGATTGTTGAAAGAAGAATGATTGTACCGGCTTTCTTAATGAAGGACCAGCCGCGCTCCCACATGGAACGAAGAACGTTCTTGAGAGTGGGAAGATGGTATGCGGGAAGCTCCATAACGAACGGAGCGGGATCGCCTGCAAACATCTTTGTCTTTTTAAGCATAATACCCGAAACAATGATTGCCGCCATACCGATGAAATATGCACCGGTCGAAACCCATGCCGAACCGCCGAAGATTGCGCCCGCAATCATTGCGATAAAGGGAACCTTTGCGCCGCAGGGAATGAATGTCGTTGTCATAATCGTCATACGACGGTCACGTTCGTTTTCAATTGTTCTTGATGCCATGATACCGGGAACACCGCATCCTACGCCGATAAGCATGGGGATGAACGATTTACCGGAAAGACCGAATTTACGAAATACACGGTCGAGAACGAATGCGATACGCGACATATAACCGCAAGCCTCAAGGAATGCGAGAAGGAAGAACAGAACGAGCATCTGAGGAACGAATCCGAGAACAGCACCTACGCCTGCTACGATACCGTCGTTGATAAGTCCCGAAAGCCAGTCGGGTGCGCCCGCTTTGTCAAGTCCGTCGCCTACAAGCACGGGAATGCCGGTAACCCATACACCGTAATCTGCGGGATCCGGCTCGGTAAACGCGTTTTCTGCGTCAGCCGAATAACGCTCTTTAAAATACTTAACGGCGTCGAGGTACGACATTGCGACCGTTTCCTCTTCCTGATCCTTTGAAAGATTCTCGGGAACTGCCGAATAGTAAGCCGTCATCGTATTGATTGCGAGGGTTTCCTCGTCCTCAACGTCAACCTCTGCGGTCTGAGCGTCGGTTTTGAACGCTTTCATTTCGGAAAGTGCGCTTGCGCCGTCAAAATCCTCAGACTCAAAGTCCATATCGGGCAGGAACGCCTGAATCGCCTGAGTTGCGGCGGTATAATCGTCAGCCTCGGCGGTATAAGCCTTGGTTCCGATACCTAAAAGGTGCCAGCCGTCGCCGAACAGTCCGTCGTTAGCCCAGTCAGTTGCCGCGCTTCCGACCGTTACCATTGCAATATAGTAAACAAGGAACATTACAACTGCGAATATCGGAAGTCCGAGCCAGCGGTTTGTAACGACTCTGTCTATCTTATCTGAGGTGGTAAGTTTTTCTTTCGATTTCTTTTTATATACAGCCTTGATAATCGAAGCGATATAGATATATCTTTCGTTGGTGATAATGGACTCTGCGTCGTCGTCCATCTCTTCCTCTGCGGACTTAATATCCTTTTCAATATGGTCAAGAACAGCCTTGTCTATATTGAGTTTATCGAGAATCTTATCGTCTCTCTCAAATATTTTGATAGCGTACCATCTCTGCTGTTCCTCGGGCATATTATGTACAGCGGCTTCTTCGATATGCGCGATAGCATGCTCTACACAGCCTGAAAAACTATGCTGGGGAATTGTTTTTGTTCCCTTAGCGGCTTCAATTGCAGCCTCGGCGGCTTCCATAATGCCTGTGCCTTTAAGAGCGGAAATCTCAACAATTTTGCATCCTAACTGTCTTGAAAGCTCCTCGGTGTTAATCTTATCGCCGCTCTTTTTAACGACGTCCATCATGTTGATGGCGATAACAACGGGGATTCCGAGCTCAACGAGCTGAGTGGTAAGATAAAGGTTTCTCTCAAGGTTCGTACCGTCGATAATGTTAAGTATTGCATCGGGACGCTCATCAATAAGGTAGCTTCTCGCTACAACCTCTTCAAGAGTATACGGTGAAAGCGAATAAATACCGGGAAGGTCGGTGATTATTACGCCGTCATGCTTTTTTAGTTTACCCTCTTTTTTCTCAACGGTAACGCCGGGCCAGTTTCCTACAAACTGGTTTGAACCGGTTAATGCGTTAAACAAAGTCGTTTTACCGCAGTTCGGGTTACCGGCAAGTGCTATTCGGATATTGTCCATTCTGTTTTCCTCTTTTCTTTTTTCTCCGAATTAGCGTCTACTAACTTAATACCCTGAAAAAACGGGGATTTAACCCCAATTAAATGTTTGATTATTCAACCTCAATCATTTCGGTGTCGGCTTTTCTCAGCGAAAGCTCATAACCTCTGACGGTAACTTCCATGGGGTCGCCGAGCGGTGCTACTTTACGGACGAAAACTTCAACGCCCTTGGTTATGCCCATATCCATGATACGGCGTTTAACCGCGCCCTCGCCGTGAAGCTTTACGACTTTGCAAGTCTCGCCGATCTTTGCTTCTTTAAGTGTTTTCATTGCATATTCCTCCTTATAAATTAAGAATCAAACCATGATTCTTCGAGCCATTTCTTCGCTGATAGCTACCCTCGCTTCTTTTACGTTAACAATAACGTTACCGTTGAGCGAACTTACTATCATAACGTTTCCCCCGACTACGAAGCCGAGATTTTCGAGATGTTTTTTTACTTCGGGACTGCCGCCGATTTTTTTTATCGTGTTTTCCTCGCCGACATCCGCCAATGCTAAAGGCATCATTTTTTTATCTCCTCTTTCCGCACCCGTCCTTAAACAAGCCGACAATTAATTAGTAAAGACTAACTGACGGGTCGAAATTACGGTTAGCACTCGCTAACCAATACATATAATACTCACAATATTGTTTTTTGTCAATACGTTTTTTAATTATTTTTCGTCGAAAAAACAAATTTATTACCTTGCACAAATAGTTAGTATTGGCTAACTATTTATATGTTCAAATTTAACACATTACTTGATTTTACTCTGCAAATGTGTTAGTATAAACAATAAACAATGATTTAAGGCGGTAATTTACGTGGAACTGAAGGAATCCGGACAGATGTATCTTGAAACTATATACGTTCTCTCGCTTAAAAGCAGCGCGGTACGCTCTCTTGATGTAGCACAGCATATGGGATTCTCAAAGCCGAGCGTAAGCCGTGCCGTCGGAATTCTCAAAAATAACGGATATCTCCTTATGGATAAGGACGGATATCTTACATTAACACCCGAGGGCAGAAGAATCGGAGAGAAAATATATGACCGGCACACTACCCTGACATCATTTTTAATAAAGCTCGGAGTCAGCGAAAAAACGGCAGCCGAGGACGCGTGTAAAATGGAGCATGACATATCCGACGCTACATTCGAAGCGATAAAAGCGCACATTAAAAATAAATAATTCATATAAAGACAAAGAAAACGCCCGCCGAAATGCGGACGTTTTTCTGTTTTATTTAATCTGTTTATTATCAGCCGATTTTAAACATATCTCTGTAAAGAGAAACCATGCCGTGAAGCTGTTCGGTGCTGATTCTGTTCAACGCGTCGAGCCTATTCTCGTCGCAGAGTCGGCTCTTTGTTGTAATGTCAAGACCTTCCATCTGTAAAAAGTACTTTGCATTACACGAATAAGCCTGCCCCTCCGCCGCAGAGCAGAAGCCTACGAAATCCTGTAATTTCTGCGCTCTGTCGGGATCCGATTCAAAGCATCTGCACTCCTCGCCGATAATTTCGGGATAGAAATTCGCCATTATTCCGGAGAATCCCGCGGCGCCGTCCTTGAGAGACTGAAGAAGAGTCGCCGCATTAGCGTTAAATATTCTCAAATCAGAACCTTTGAGAGTATCAAGTTTTTCCTTAAGCTGAGGAATCGAACAGCAGGTATCTTTTATAAATTGGAATTTAGGATCCTGCGCCATTTTGGAGAGGACATAGGGTGAAAGAAGTCTCTTGTATGGATGAGGACACTCGTAAACGCCCAAAGCTATTTCGGGTATTTTATCAATAACATAGTACATATTCTTTAACAGAACGTCGTCGCTCTCGTCAGCTTTTGCGAATCTGTTGGAAATAAAAACATACGCGTCAACGCCCGTTTCAATTATCTTATTTGCCTCGTAAGCCTGTCTGTCGAGGTCATCAGCACAGTGACCGGACGCAACGATCGCAACGCCCTCGGGTCTGTGCTTCATAATGAAATCGATAAGTTCAAGTCTCTCCTCGAACGACAGCGCAAAAATCTCGCTCGACTGGCAGATGGCAAAAATTCCGTCTACCTTTTTCGAAGCGTACCATTCGAGAATCTGTTCAACGGCATTATAATCAATTTTGTTGTCGTCTGTGAACGGGGTTATCATGGTAGGATAAACACCGTTCGGTATTTTTTTAATCATTTCTGAAATCTCCTTTATTAAAATCTGAAATTATTTTGTTTTCTTATCTCCTGCATAAGCGAACAGACAGTCATTGACATATCAAGACATTCGTTATAAAAATCAAGACGTTTGCCGTTTGCAAAATCTATAAAATCGCGTATCTCCATGCTCATGACCACATTTTCGTCTATTGCGGGATATATTTCGGCGCACTCCTTATTTTTATATAATTTAATGTCGGTAAGTTTTGAACATGAAGCGAACGTGACGGTTCCCTCATCGCCGAATATCTGCGACGGCGCATAGCTCTGCCCGACTTTCGAATATGTAAGCGTTACCGTCTTATCATTATATATAAATAATACAGTTCCCGAATGATCGGCTCCTGTCGGAAGAAAATCACAATGCGAAACAATACGTTCGGGACGTCCGAATATTTCTACGGCGACATAAATATTGTATACGCCTAAATCCATAAGACCGCCCGTACAGAATTCGGGGTTGAATATATTCGGCATTTCACCGTCTTTTAACGCTTTGTACTTTGACGACAGCTGTGAAAAATCAATACTTGCACTGCGTACGTTTCCGCATAGTCCGACGGCTTCTTTAAGTTTTGAAAGCGCGTCGGCATGAAGAGATTTTATCGCCTCAACAAACAAAACGCCGTTTTTCTCAGCCGTTTCATGAATCGTTTTAAGTTGTTCGGCCGTTACCGCGGCAGGCTTTTCGCAGAGAACGTGTTTTCCGTGGTTGAGCGCGTTCACCGACTGCTCAAAATGCAGGCTGTTCGGACTTGCTATATACACTGCGTCTATATTTTTATCTTCAAGCATTTCATCATAATCGCAGAAGCTTTTTTTTGCGCCGTTTTTCAAAGCGAAAGCCTCGGCTCTCGAAGCGTCACGGGAATAAACTGAATAGAGATTAAACGAGTCAAGCAGTCTGCCCGATTTAATAAAGCTTTCGGTAATCCATGACGTACCGACAGTTGCAAAATTCATAGTCGAATCCCCTTTCACTGCTTACTAATTATAACATTATAAATAAAAAAAGCAATTATTTTTTTAATTTTTATGGACTTTAATTTACAAGATATGATATAATTTATTAATAAAATCATTAAGGAATGTTATGCATGTCTGTGTTAAATATGATTATGTTTATCGCATTCTCCGTTATTGCCGTTTCATGGGGCTGGGGTATGCGAGGAACCGCTATAGGCGGTGAAAAGGGCGCGATGCTCCCCGGTGCTCTGCTGGGACTTAGTTTTGCGTCGTTTGCCGGAACGGACCGAACCGTTGAATATTATTTTATTTTTACCGCGGCGGGCGCTGTCGGAATGTACGTCGGCGGTCAGATGACATACGGCGAGACTCTCGGACTTACCATGGATTCATCACCTGCTCCGAATATGAAACGCGGTATGACTGCTCTGTTTATTAAAGGCGGAACGTGGTTTTCGGTTTCCTGGGGCTGTCTTTTTATGACCTTGTCGCTCGTGAGCCGTCTTATATATGATATAAAGGACGTTATCGCGTTCTTTATTCTGCTGCCGGTTCTATCGGTCATATTTACATTTTTATTCAACAGGCCGTACGACCCGGCAACCGAAAAATATCCGCGCGTTTATTTTTCAAAAACGAGAAAAGAAACATGGGGAAATGTTCTTGCATTTACTGCGGACATTATTATTATTTCCGCCGTAAACAGAGATCTGCTCACTCTTGCCATGACATGCGCGGGATTTCTGACCGGCGGATTCGGATGGATGGCGGCTCAATTTTGCCAAATCCGAACAAAGTACCCGTTTAAGAACGGAAAATATATTTTTAATTCTATTCATAAATACTGTCTCGACAGCTGGAAGCTTATGGAGTGCGTTTTCGGAGCAATATGCGGACTCGGAATGTCCGTTTGCACGATAATTCTCATGCCCAATGTTACGGAGCGTTTAAGTTCGGCAAGCTGGCACAGATTCCGCGGATTTATTTCACCTGAAACCGATACTGTTCTCGGAATAATCTATTTATGCTTAATAGCCCTGGATTCCGTTCAGTATCTTTTAAAACTCAAAAAAACAAGGGCAGAACTTGCAAAAATGTTTTCCCTCTCTCTGTTAAGCCGTGAAGAATATGACAGAGCAGTCGAATTAGCGCCCGTAGAACAGAAAAAAAGCGTGCGCGTTTACCAAAAGATATGCGAATACGCGGAATTTCCGATATACTGCATAATACCTATGCTTTTTATATTTATAGGAAGCATAGAAACGGCAAAACTTGTCTCGTTTACGGTAATATTTATCGTCCTGTCACAGGAACTGAGCTTTAAACTGCTCAAAGGTATAAAGAATCAAAGAATTTGGGAATTATTCATGTACTCGATACCGCTGATTTTCGGTATATTGCAGTTTATGAACGGTTACACTCCTGATATATTCCTGACAATGTTCGTTTACACGGTGCTGTACGAGGGTGTATATCTCGTTAAACGAGTATGGGAATTCTCCCTCCAGAAAAAAACGGACAATCTGAAAACTTACTTTTCGTCGGGGCTTATAACACATATATATTTCTGCGCCTGCTGTATAATTTTAATGGTTTGGACTATTTTCATTAAATAATTAATTAAAATCAATAAAAACTCGCCGTTCGGGTGAATAATCCGAACGGCGTATTTTTTTACGGTATTTTATTTTACAACAACTTTTATGAATATCTTTTTGCCCTTTTTAAGAACAACATATCCCTTATCAAAATCCGAACGTTTGATAACGGCAACGGCGGATTCGGGTTTAACGTCGTCTACGCTGACTCCGCCCTGGTCGATAAGACGTCTGCCCTCGCCCTTAGATTTCGCAATAGCGCACTTTACGAGCAATTCGGTAACTGCAATCGAGCCGTCGATGAAATCATCCTCGCTGATTGCAACCTCGGGCATGGTATCGACGTTTGAAGCGCCGGAGAAAAGGTTTCTTGCAGTTGCCTGCGCTTTCTGCGCTTCCTCCTCGCCGTGAACAAGTTTCGTAAGCTCAAATGCAAGAATTTCTTTCGCCGTGTTGAGTTGACTGCCCTCCCATGAAGCCATTTCGTCAATCTCTTCAATAGGCAGGAACGTTAACATTCTTATACACTTGAGAACGTCGGCGTCGTCTACATTTCTCCAATACTGATAGAATTCATAGGGAGATGTCTTATTCGGGTCGAGCCATACTGCATTGCCCGCGGTTTTGCCCATCTTCTTGCCCTGTGAATCGGTAAGCAGTGTAATAGTCATTGCATGAGCGTCCTTGCCGAGCTTCTTTCTGATAAGCTCCGTACCGCCGAGCATGTTGCTCCACTGGTCGTCTCCGCCGAACTGCATATTACAGTTGTATTCCTTGAAAAGATGATAAAAATCGTAGCTCTGCATTATCATGTAGTTAAACTCAAAGAACGAAAGTCCCTTTTCCATTCTCTGCTTATAACACTCGGCTCTTAACATATTGTTGACCGAGAAGCATGTTCCGACTTCTCTTAAGAGTTCAACATAGTTGAGATTTAAAAGCCAGTCGGCATTATTGACCATCCGAGCCTTACCCTCGCCGAATTCAATGAATTTCTCCATCTGTTTTCTGAAGCACTCTGCGTTATGGTCTATGTCCGCTCTCGTAAGCATTTTTCTCATGTCGGTTCTGCCCGAGGGGTCGCCGATCATGGTCGTACCGCCTCCGATAAGGGCGATAGGCTTGTTGCCCGCCATCTGCAAACGCTTCATAAGCGTAAGAGCCATAAAATGTCCCGCGGTAAGGCTGTCTGCCGTACAGTCGAAACCTATGTAAAAGGTCGCCTTGCCTGCGTTGACCATTTCGCGTATTTCCTCTTCGTTGGTAACCTGAGCGATAAGACCTCTCGCTTTAAGTTCCTCGTAAATCTGCATTTTTATATCCTCCAAAATATATTATCTGAATTTTTTCATAACCTCGTAAGACGAGATTAAATCATTTTCAAAATCGTCCGTCGACCCCTCTATCGAAACACGGGGACATCCGACCTTTTTAAGATTATCAATAAACTCCGAATAATCGAAATTATATTTTTCATTCGGATAAACTCTTTTGTGTCTGCCTGTTGAAACGGGATATGATATATGTGCGTGAATCAAATCGCTTCCGACTGCGAGAATATTCGCATAATCATCACCCGACTCGAGCATGTGATATATATCCGCAAGAACATGAATCCGCCCGCTGCCCGTCATTGAAGCGGTAATACACGCCTCCTTGAGCGTATTTATTACTTGGGTTTCCTGTCTGCACAACGGTTCTATTGCTAAATCAATATCATATTTATCACAAAGCCCGGCGACCGTATCTTTAAGAAAATGAACCGTCTGCAAACAGCATTCTCTTAATGAATAACCGTCCTTTACATCTCTTGCTCTGCCGGAACCGAATACGACAATTTCAGTTCCGAGTTTCTTGCACCGTTCAAAGCCCTTTTCTATAAACTTATAAAGCGCGTCATAATCTACGTTTTTACCGGTAACGCTCATTTCGCCGGGTAAAAAGCAGTTTGCCGCTTCGCATTTTATTCCGCTTTCCGAGAGCGCGGAATATAAGCTTAAGAAATCACCGTCCGACATTGAAGCCACTGAATTAAATCCTGTCTCCATATAGTCAAATCCGGCTTTTTTTATAAGCTCGGGATTCCTTACATCCGTACCCGCGCAAATGCCGATTCTCATAAAGTCGCCTCCTTATATTTCTGCGCCTCTGTAAGCATGTGCTGTGCGGAGGACAACTGAATTTCATCGTCGGCTTCTCCGCCCACTATTCTCGCTATCGCACGTTTTCGTCCGTCAAAGTCGAGAGAGTGCACGTGCGTAAATGTTTTATCGTGTTCGGTTGATTTTGATATCTCAAAATGAGAGTCCGCGAACGAAGCAATAACGGGCAGATGAGTTATACATAAAACCTGATGTATCCTCGACAGCGAATAAAGTTTCTTCGCTATCATGCCGGCGGCATGTCCGCTCACACCCGTATCTATTTCGTCAAATATCAGCGTGGAAATATCGTCTTTTTCCGCAAGCGCACTTTTTATCGCAAGCATTATTCTCGACAGCTCTCCTCCGGACGCAGTTTTGGCAAGAGGCTTAGGCTCTTCGCCCGCATTGGGAGAAATTAAAAATTCTATATTATCAATACCCGTCGGAGTAAACGGACAGAGTTCGCGTCTGACTTTAAAAACAACCGACGGCATATCGAGAGTTTCCAGTTCGGATTTTACTTTTCTTTCAAATTCTCGCGCCGTTTTCATCCTGACTTTCGAAAGATTTTCGGCTTTTTGCACCGTCAGTTCATAACAGCGTTCGTATTCGTTTTTAAGTTCTTCTATCTTAGAATCGGAAAGTTCAATACTTTCGAGTTCTTTTTTTGCGTTTTCATAGTATTCAATAACGTCGCTCTCTTCGGGACCGTATTTCTTTTTTAGCGTAAACAGGACATCGAGTCTGTCCTCTATCTCCTGAAGTTCTCCCATATCAAAAGACGACGATTCTATGAAAGAATTAATCTCGGAAGCCAAATCCTCGGCGGAATAGGCAATATCGTTGAGCGCTCCTGCGGTTTTTTCAAACTCATGTGACATTGATGCCGCCTCGGAAACAGCGGACGAAGCATCAAACAGCATACTGCAAGCGCCCGAAAACTCACCGTCGCCGGACAGAGCATTCCTTGCCCTGACAAGAGCGTCCGTAATACTTTTATAATTATTAATTACATTTTTTCTTTCACTCAGAATTTGAGTTTCGCCCTCCTCGATATGAGCTTTTTCAATTTCGTCCGTCTGATATTTCAAAAGATCAATTCGTCTTGCTTTTTCGCCTTCGTCCATAGTCAGCTTTTTAATCTCGCCTTTTATTTCAAAAAGTTTTCTGTATGAAGTATAATAATCCTTTATAAGCAAAGAATCAGAAGCCAGCGCGTCGATAAACGAGATGTGAAACTGAGGCTGCATTAATTGCTGAGAATCGGACTGACCGTGAATATTGATAAGCGTTATTCCGATTTTTTTAAGCGTCGAAACAGGAACGCCGACCGAATTTATCTTACAGACGTTCCGTCCGTCGCGCTGAAGCGTCCTTACGATTCTGATGCATCTGTCCTCGCAGGCTATGCCCGCCTCGTCGAGCGCGCTGCAGGAAGAAGAAGAAATATCCGTAAACAAAGCCGAAACGCGCGCAGAACTCTCCCCCGTCCTGATAAGATCGCGCGATGTTTTCTCCCCGAGCACGGCATTTATCGAATCTATAATAATCGATTTGCCCGCGCCTGTCTCTCCCGTCAGACAATTAAATCCGTCGGTAAAATCTATTGATGCATATTCAATTATTGCAATGTTTTCTATTACAAGATTTGAAAGCATAAATAATATTCCTTATGACTTTAATAATGAAAGAAGCTCGTCCTTTACTGCCGAGGCAGCATTTTCCGTACGGCATGCAATAAATATCGTATCGTCACCGGCAAGAGTTCCGACAATGTCGGGTATATTGAGCGCGTCGATAGCCGCGCATGCCGCCATAGCCGTTCCGATATGGCATTTTACAACGCAGATATTAAGAGCCGTATCAACGTTCGTAACGGTTTCAAAGAATATAGCGTGATACTTCACATACTTTTCATCAGTCGAACCCGCAAGCGAATACTTGTATTCCCCGCCCGCAGCCGGCTGTTTTATAAGGCGAAGTTCCTTAATATCGCGCGACACTGTCGCCTGAGTAACGTCTATTCCGCACGACAGAAGTTTGTCGCGCAGTTCCTCCTGATTGCTGATATTATACTGGTCTATCAACTGTAATATCATGGAATGTCTCTCTTTTTTCATCACAGTATGTCCTTTCGGTTATATTTACTCTGATCGTTTAGTTTTTCATTTAATATATCGGTGAACGAATCGTCTTTTATCTTTATAAATCTGGCTTTTTTATTTGAACTGCCGACGACCGTCCGGCTGCCCGACGGGAGGCTGAACGCCTCTTCCCCGTCGCACGAAAGTAAGAGCTCGCGCTTTGAATTCTTCGGTTTAATAACGGTGAGATTCGAATTGACATTAAACAAAATCGTCCTCGCCGTTAAAGAATGGGGGCATATCGGAGTCATCATTATAAGCTCGACATCCGGCTGAGCCACGGGACCGCCTGCGGAAAGATTATATGCAGTGGAACCTGTAGGAGTAGAAATGATAATGCCGTCCGTTTTATAGTCATTTACATGTTTGCCGTCGCAGAACAGGCTTAATTCTGTAAGCTGTAGTCTCATTCCCCTGGCAAACACTGCGTCGTTTAAGCATTCCGACGAAAAAATCAGATCAGACCCCATATACGTTTTAACATCAAGCATAATGCGCTCTTCAACAGTGTAATCTTTGTCGGTCAATCTGTCAAGCAAAAAAAGTTCATCGTTTTCAATTCCCATCAAATACGCGAGATTTCCCGCGTTAACGCCGAGAACGGGAACATCGTATTTCACCGCTTTTTTTGACGCGTTGAGAATACTTCCGTCGCCGCCGACAGATATAACCAAATCGGATTCGGGCAGAACGGAATCTATATTGACAAATTTATTTTTATTAACGAATTCAAGCTTATCCGAATACGAATTATCGAAATAATAATCTATACCGGACTTACCGAGCCTGTCGCAGACCTCTTTCGTAATGGAATAGCCGTTCGTTCTCGTAAGATTCGGAATAATAACCGCCTTCATTAATCCTCACCGCCGTTTAAAACCTTATGAGACTGTAAAACAGTATAATCAATATCTATATTCGCATCGGTTCCCTGTTTCTTTAAGTATATAAGATATTCAATATTACCTTCAGGACCTTTTATCGGAGAAAAATCAAGTCCGCATACGGCAAAACCGAGCTGTTTTGCAAAAAGGTAAATTTTATTTATAACATTCTTATGAACGTTTATGTCACGGACAACGCCCTTTTTGCCGACATTTTCGCGTCCCGCCTCAAACTGCGGTTTTATCAGGCATACCGTTTCTCCGTCATCCGAAAGTAAATTATACGCCACAGGCAGAACAAGTTCAAGCGAAATAAACGAAACGTCAACAGACGCAAAATCTATTTTATCGGTAACCTGCTCGTCTGTTACATATCTTATATTTGTTCTCTCGAGATTTACGACTCTCGGATCGCTTCGTATCTTCCATGCGAGCTGACCGTAGCCGACGTCCACGCAGTATACTTTTTTCGCCCCGTTTTGAAGCATACAGTCGGAAAAACCGCCCGTAGACGCTCCTATATCCATACATATTTTATCTTTAAGAGTTATCGGAAAGACTGACACGGCTTTTTTAAGTTTATATCCGCCTCTGCTGACAAACTCCATTGAACTTCTGACCTCGATACTGTCCTCGGGCTTTACGTTTGTTCCTGCCTTAAGTTCCTTTTGTCCGTTTACGTAAACCTGCCCCGCCATAATCATGGCTTTGGCTTTTTCACGGCTTTCAAGCAACCCGAGCTGTACTATTCTTTGGTCAAGTCTAATTTTATCGGACATTTTACGTTACCTCTGCAATTTCTTTAACAATACTGTCCCTGTCGAATCCGAATTCTTTCAGCAAAATTTTTGCCGTGGAATGGCTAACATACCTGTCTTCGACGGCGCGGATTTTGTAATCTCCGTTATATCCGTTTTCACAAAGAAGATAATTAAAGCTCTCGCCGATGCCGCCGCTCAATTCGCCCTCTTCGTAAAAGAATACGTTTGAACAGTTCAAAACCGCTTTAACGGACTCTGAATCTATCGGTTTGATTCTGTTAAGTTTTATAAGTTTAATCTTCATGCGGGGTCTCAATTCCTCGCACGCATACGCACATTCGGCAAAAATACGTCCGTAGGTTACTATTGCCGTATCGGCGTCTTTTTCTCCGAATTCGTCAAAATTGCCGTCGCCGGGTTCGTATTCGGGCGGGAATACGCATTCCTCTCCCTTAGGATAGCGAACCGCAGCGACGCCGTCTGTATGATAGAGCGCACGGAACAAAGCGTTTCTCATACCCTTATAAGTAGACGGAGAAAAAATCGTAACCCCGGGAATTGTGTTAAGCATAGGAACATCCAGCAATCCGTGGTGGGTAGGACCGTCGCCGTCTACAAATCCCGCGCGGTCAATTGCCAGTACAAGTTTGAGTCCCTGCAAAGCCGCGTCGTGTATAATCTGGTCGTATGTTCTCTGCAAAAAAGCGGAATAAACCGCGAACACAGGCACCATGCCTCCGCGTGAAAGTCCGGCTGAAAACGTAACGGCGTGTTCCTCTGCAATACCTACGTCAAAAAATCTCTGAGGATATTTTTCTGCAAAGCAGTCAAGTCCGGTACCTATTCCCATAGCCGCCGTAACCGCGCAAATACGCTTGTCATTATCGGCAAATGAGCACAGCGACGCGCCGAATTCGGATGAAAACGTGTCCGCACTGCATTTAAACTCGCCCGAAACTATATCAAAATGTCCTATACCGTGAAATTTACTCGGAGCCTGCTCGGCAAATTCATATCCCTTGCCCTTTTTGGTTTTTATATGTATAAGCATGGGATAGTCGGCTGTTTTAGCCGCCTCGAATGCGTCAGTCAAAACATCTACGTTATGTCCGTCAAGCGGACCTATATATCTGAATCCGAGTTCTTCAAACATTGTACTGTTCTTATAGAACAGGGATTTAAGTCTTGTTTTTATATTGAAAAGTAAATTCGAAAGTTTTACGCCTATCAACGGAATCTTATTGAGCGCGCTCTCCGTCTTCGCCTTCATTCTGAAATACGACGGTCTTGCTTTTATTACGGCAAGGTGTGAAGCAAAAGCTCCGACGTTTTTCGATATCGACATATCGTTATCGTTCAGTATGACAATCAGGCGGGATCTGGTCCTGCCCGCATTATTAAGAGCTTCATATACCATTCCGCCGGTAAACGCTCCGTCACCGATAACGGCTATCGTGTAGTTCTTATTATTTTTAAGCTTATTCGCCTGCGCAATACCGTATGCCGCCGAAAGCGACGTACTCGAATGTCCGCTGTAAAAAATGTCGTGCTCGCTCTCGCTCGGGTCGGAAAAACCTGAAAGTCCGCCGGGCTGTCTGAGAGTGGAGAATCTGTCCTGACGCCCTGTAAGAAGTTTATGAACGTAAACCTGATGACCGACATCCCAGATTATTTTATCATACGGGGAATTGAACGCCTTGTGAAGAGCTACAGTCAATTCAACGACGCCGAGGTTTGAGGCAAGGTGTCCGCCCGTTTGAGAGACGGTATCGATAAGTTTATTTCTGATTTCCACGCATAACCTGTCCGTTTGCTCTGAATTAAGTTTTTTTACATCCGACGGCTTTTTAATACTGTCTAGAATATGCTCATCCATTAATCGTTACTCCGTTATACTGTTCTTTTAAGCAGTCTTAATGCAAATTCACTGAGATATGAGGTATCGGAATCTATTTTATCAAGCGCTTTAAGAGCTTTTTCGGTATATTCATCAGCAAGCATTCTTGCCTTATCGGCTCCGAAAAGAGAAACGTAAGTCGCTTTGTTATTAACAATATCGCTGTTATCCTCGCCCTCTGCAAAATCAAGAAGGTCGTCGACTATCTGAAAAGCAATGCCGAGATTTTCAGCAAAGGATTCCGCATACGGAATATAGTCATACCGTCCGCCGAAAATACATCCGAGAACGCATGCGCATTTTATAAGCGCCGAGGTTTTAAGTTTATCCATAAGAAAAAGCGTTTCGGCGTCAATTATCGCACCCTCTGTTTCGGTATCGATAACCTGACCGCCTATCATACCGTTTACTCCGGCGTTTTCGGAAAGATAGCTTACGGCTCTTACTTTTTTATCGTCGGAACATACTGCGGCAAGCATCGCCGAAAAAGCATGAGTTAAAAGTGCGTCGCCCGCAAGCAGTCCAAGTCCCTCGCCGAATTTCTTATGAGTCGACGGCTTTCCCCTGCGCATATCATCGTTGTCCATACACGGCAGATCGTCATGTACAAGCGAATATGAATGAATCATTTCAACGCCCATTGCAAACGGAAGCGCGTCCTTAACATCGGCGCCGCATATGTTTGCAAACTCAAGGCAAAGCAGAGGTCTGACCCTCTTTCCCCCGTCGGTGCATGCATATTTCATAGCGTCGGTAAGGCGGGAGTATTTTTCGTCCGGAACGGGAATAAAATCTTCTATATTATCATCAATAAGTCTGACGTATTCTTCTGTTTTACTCATTGTCCTCATCCTCTTTTTGAGACTCTGTAATTTTCTCTATTTTAATTCTTGACTTTTCGAGATACTGTGAGCAGAAATCGGCAAGTTTTACAGCCTCTGCATAAATTTTTGTCGTCTCGTCAAGAGTCATATCGCCTTTTTCAAGTTTTGAAACAAGTTCTTCAAGAGAAGCAAACGCTTCCTCATAAGTCATTTTTTTCATCTGCAATCACCGCATTATATAATATTTTTTGTGCACGGCACATTATCGTTCCGTCAAAAGTCATTATTTTCAGTTCATCTCCGGCATTGACAGCCGAGGCGCTCATAACGCGTTTATCGCCCGAATAAACGGGGAAAAATCCTTTTTTGAGCGAGTTCAGAGGATTCAGCGCATACAGCTTATTCATAACAGAATCAAGTCTGCGTTCTTTTTCGAACATATAAACGGAAACGGAGTCGTTTAAGCGCTTTATTTTATTGTCAAACGCTTCTTTCATTCCTGAGTAGATGTTCTGCGGAGAATATGCGCGTAAAATTCTGACAGCCGAATCAAGCGACTGTTTTTTTAACGAATATACTCGAGCAAACGCCGAATCCGCTCTGCTCCTTAGATTAAAAACCGCATACTTCAGACTGTCAGTGTCTTCGCTTGCCAGCTCCGCCGCTGCGGAAGGAGTCGGAGCTCTCAAATCGGCGGCAAAATCGCACAGTGTAAAATCAGTCTCGTGTCCTATACCCGTAATAACAGGAATTTCACTTTCCGCAACCGCCCTGACGAGCTTTTCTTCGTTATATCCCCACAAATCCTCTATACTGCCTCCGCCTCTTCCGAGAATTATAACGTCGGCACTTTTGTTTTTATTAAAATAGCGGATAGCTTTGATATTATCCGAAGCACATGACGCTCCCTGAACGTTTACGGGATATATTTTTACAGTGCACAGCGGATATCTCCTTGTCAGTACGTTGCAAATATCCCTGACGGCGGCGCCGGTATCGGAGGTTATGACTCCGACGTTTTTAGGAAAACGCGGAATAGACTTTTTTCGAGTCTCATCAAAAAGCCCTTCGGAACTGAGTTTCTTTTTCAGCTGTTCAAAAGCAAGAGCAAGCGCACCCGCCCCCTCGGGCTGCATATCGTCGACATAAAGCTGATATATTCCGTCGCGCTCAAAAACGCCGACCCGTCCCTTGCAGACGACGCGCATGCCGTTCTCAGGGACAAAACGTACGCGCTGTGCCGAACGGGCAAACATAACCGCCTTTATAGCGCTTGAATCATCCTTAAGAGTGAAATAGAAATGTCCGGAACGATAGTGATTCGTAAAATTCGATATTTCCCCGGCAATAAGAACATTGAAAAGTCTCGAATCGGCATCGAAAAGATTTTTTATATAAAAATTTATCTGAGAAACGCTCAGCGGAGCCGTCTGTATCATAAATTCTCCTTAATATACGCAAGGTAAGCAGTTCCGGCGGCATTATCTGCGGAAAACTCGGGTTCGGCGAAATAACAATTATCAACTCTCGAGAGAATATCCTCCCTGATAATAGAATCCGACATAACGCCTCCGGCGTATAAAACCGGAATATTGCCGAATTTTTCACGCATGTTTACGCACATTTGATAAGCACAGCACCGCAGGGAATCAATACAGTACCTTGCAATGTCGCATTTGTCCTCACCTTTTAAGAACATGTCTCTGCACTTATTTTCTATACCGGAAAGACTTACGTTTCCGTCTCTGAAAAATAATTTTACGTCATATTTTTTTTCGCTCTGTTTTGCCAGTTTTTCGAGTTCCGCGCCGGCGGGAAATCTGAGACCGAGCAAAACTCCGACCCTGTCCACGGCCTGTCCGGCTTTTAAATCAAGGGAAGTAAAAACATTATGAATATTAAAAATCCTGTCCTCGTCATATTCAACAAACAGCGCATCCGTAGTTCCGCCGGAAAAATGAAATGCTATGAACCGGGAACCGATAAGCTCGGTTTTACCGGCTGAATAAACCGCCGCCGCAATATGCCCCGCCTGATGGGAAAATTCATAGCGCGGAATATTCAAAGCGGAAGAAATAACCTTGGAATAACCGTTTCCGACGGTAAAACAAGGCATATACGAATCGAGAGAATCTCTCGGCGCATACGAAGCTGAAACGGCGCACGGCGAATCAAATTCCGACAAAACGCATTCCAGCATTCCGGGAAGATTTCTGCTATGGTGAAAAACAGCGTCCGACTGCCTTAGCCCTTTTGCATTTTCGGCTACGGGAAGAAGCTGTTTTTTCGAAACGATTATTCCCTCGACCTCTTTGTACAAGGCGCACGAGGTTGTGTAGTTGCTCGTGTCGATACCGAGATACGTTTTCATCATAAATCAATCGGCAGCGGCAGTTTCGCCGGCATTATCGGCATTTTGAGTATCCGAATCAACCTCATGTTCAGGTTCGGCTGTCTCGTTTTCACAAACAGCTCCCGCCTCTCCGGAGTCTAAATTCTTCACCGCAGAACCCAAAACGGCATTTACAAATGCGGGATCCTGCTCAGCGGCGTATTTTTTTGCAAGTTCCACGGCCTCATTTATAGAAACTGCATACGGAACGGAGTCAAAATAAAGAATCTCGCACACCGCAAGTCTCAGCAAGGCGAGAACAACTTTTGAAAGTCTCGTTATTTTCCATCCGCTTGCAAGATAACGGCTGATAGTCGAATCTATTTCCTCAAGAGAATCAAACGTATGTCCGGCAAGTGCGGAAACGTACGAATCATATTCAAACAGTCCCGCCTCTTTTGCCGTCTCGCACAGTTCGGCCACAGTGCTGTCGGGATTGAACTGTTTTTCAAAAACGATGATAAACGCCTGTTCTCTTGATTCCTGTCTTTTTTTCATTGAGTACCTCCGATAAAACTTTAAGACCCCCGGTTTCGCCGGAGGTCTTAAAACGACATTGCTTTACGCTTTAAAATAAGTAATTCCTGCGAATTTTCTTATATTATAGCATAAAATAAAAAATATACAAGAGTTTTTTATTTAGCGCCGATAATCGTTATATTTTCGGGAGAAATTTTTAGATTATTCTGAACGATTTCACGTATCTGCAAAACGGAGTTATCAGTAAGATACCTGTCCTCGACAATCACCTCGACGCTGTCCGTGTTTACAACGCATACGCATTCTCCGCCGATTTTGGCGCTGACAAGCGTTTCGATATTACTTTCGGTTATCTTATTATCCGAAATATCGGTCAGCGAAGCGGAAGCCGACGCAACCGCATCATTGTCACTCGACGGCGCACTTATAATCTCTTTGAGAGAAGCAACGGATTTATCATATGCTTCATTTCTGGAGAGTCTTGCCGAGGCAAAATACTCTTTATTTTCACCCGCGTTTACATACTGCGCGTCGCCCAGATTATGCACGTTCTCCGAACTTATATTTGACTCTCCTTCTGCGGGAACGATTTTTTCACGCCCGGACGTAAGATACCAATTGGCAAGTACCGCCGCTCCGAGAACAATTACGATTCCCGAGAGAATCAATTGTTTTTTCTTTACAGTTTTGCTCATAAAACACTGCTCCTTAAATTTATTTGCCCACGTAGATTCTGTCTGAACCTATGTTATAAAGAGATGAGATCAACGATTTGATCTCGTTTTTTATGACCGCGCTTTCACCTCCGTCGCAGACAACCGCAACACCGCGTATTACGGGCGCATCGATCCTCACGATAAGTCCGTCCGGCTGTCCGGCATTACCCTCGGTATATATGTATTCGCTGTCCTTAAAAATAGAATCGTTTTCTTTTTTTTCGTTAATATCCTGTGCATAGTGAATAGTTCCCGTACTTTGAAGACTTACGTTTACGCTGACCTTTCCGACGCCGTCTATATTTGAAACAAGAGCGGTTATTTTTTGGCCAAGAACATCTTCAATGCTTTCAATCTCTGTTTTTTTGGCATTTTCAGCTTGATTTTTAGATTTCGATACGGTTTTTCTGTCGCTTGAACCAATACTGCCGAAGGCAATAACTAAAACCAAAACAGCAGCCGAAAAAAGAATAAACGCTGTTTTTTTGTCTTCTTTTAATTTTTCCGCAATTTCATTAATTTTATTTTTTAAATTAAGTTTATTCATATTCATTCACTCCGTAATAATACGTACTTGAGAAAGCACGATATTCCCTAAAACCTGTTCTATCTGTTTTGCCTTATTTATATCCCTGTCCGATACTTTAACGACAAGAACGTCGGAATCATAATAAATGTCCGGTTCGTCATCGCAAAAACCGTGCAATACGTTTTTACAGATTGAAATCACTGCGTTACCCGCAGATTGAATTATTTCGTCGTCGGAAACGGTAAAACATGAATTACCGTTTATTTTTAAATCTCCGTTTAACTCAAAATTTCCGAGAAAAGAAAAAATCAAACTCAAAGTCAGCACGGAAAGGCAAAGTTTCAGCGTTTTCTTCATTTTATCCGAACCGTTCAGCCACAGAGCAACAGAACCGATTACCGAAAAAACGCATACAGACAAAATTCCGCCGATAAGATTTTCCACCGAAGTCACCTCTCATTATGACAAGTATTACACTTTACAAGATGTAACCATGTAAAGTGATTTATTTTACACATCATTAACACTGCCCGCGCACAGCATTAAAGTACACGAACAGCATATATAAAGTGAAAAAATACACAATGCCGTCATCAATTTAACAAAATTAATAAAGCCGTCATACATAGAGGCGTTCTTATCAAAATTAAACATCAAATTTACCGCCTTGATAAGTCTCAAAGTAACATTCCACGCCAAAAATCTTACGAATAAAGGCAGGCACAGCAAAGCCATCACGACAACACACGAAACAATTATCGTACTCTGTGCGGTTTTTACCCCGGCAAGAACCGCGGATATCCCGTCGCTGACGTACGAACCGACTATAGGAACCAGATTCCCCGCAGCAAACTTAATTCCTCTCAAAGCCAATGAATCGGAAACAGAACCGAAAACTTTTTTTACACTTAAAAATCCGGTAAATACGGTTCCGACAATTCCCAGCACGGCCGAGACTGTTTTCATTACGCAGTCGGTAAGCGAACTAAGATTATAAAATGGGCTCAGCGCTCCGCAGGCACTAAGAGCGAAAAACATTAAAACCGCATACTTTACAACATCCGAACAAAGAAACGCCAAGATTTCGCTTGCTGCCGTTACTCCCAGTTTATAAGCAAGAGCGCCTCCCCCGCGTCCGGATACTGCCTCTATCGTGCACACGAGCGGACATACCGCCTTCAAAAATGAGTTAAGACTGCCTACATACCGTTCAAACGACGAAATACACTCCGACATAGCGGTGCAAAGAGTATAAACGCATATAACCGGGCACAGCATATCTGCTCTGAATGACAGTCCGTGCGAATCAAACACGTCCGTCAGCGAAAATAACAAAGTTATACACATTATTAAAGTAAAAGTCTTTACAGGTTTTTCGATTTCATCTTTTATCTTATCGACAGCAAACGACAGCATTTGTGTAAAGCTGACATCTTTCAAATTGGATATTTTAAAATCTGAAATTTCATTCTCGTCAAGCGTTTCACTTGTCAATTTATCGAATATTTCCGTCATATTGGAAAAAGAGAATTCATCTTTGTTTTCATTCGAAGCCGATGAAGTAAAAGAAAGAAAAACGAATAATGCAAGTACAGAGACTATTACGCAGATTACTTTTGATTTTCCGTTCACATTTAACATCCCGTTCCCTCAATTCCGAACAAATGAGCATACAAATTCGATTGTTTTTGTTATATACGGAACAACGAGCGCAAGCATTATTATTTTTGCCGCCAATGCCGTCTTCTGTGCGGAAGACACGGCTCCGGCATCCTCGAGAATATCCGAAGCAAATCCCGTTATTACCGCAATACCCGTTAGTTTCAGCGCTGTCTTTATTACCTGAGAATCAACCCCGGCAGCTGAAGACGAAGCATATATCATATCAATTATTTTCCCGATATACGGGTATGTCCACATGGCAAGCACCGCAAAAACCGCAATCTGCATAACAACGGCAAACTCCGGTTTTGACTGAGATAAAAGCATGTAAACGCATGCGCAGACAACAGCAAGCGCCAGTATTTTAAGCGTCATAAACCGAACACCGACTTTATATAGCGGAACAGTTCGTTTATATCGGGAATTATCATCATCAATACAATCACAAGTCCTGCAAGAGTGACAAGCATTGTATACTCTTCCCTGCCCGATTTTGAAAGTATCTGATTTACAACCGCAACGATTATGCCTATTGCCGCTATTCGAAAAATAATATCAACATCCATATTTTCACCTATATCACAACAAGTGCTGCCGTACATCCTAAGAAAATAACCGCTGCGCACTTCGCCTTCATATCTTTTTTTTCGTATTCCGCAAGATTTTTCAACTTTATTTCAATTTCTTCAAGGTATATCTTCATTGTTTTCTCCTGCGTAAAAATATCTCCTGCGCTTACAGCGTTTATAAAACGACAGACCAGAGCCTTTTCGCCGGGATTCAGGATTCTGCATTCGTGTTCTACGGCTTCATTCCAAGACTGTGCAAGATTTGTCCCGTTTTCGGTTTTTTTGCATGCGTTTTCTGCAAACTTGAGAACAGATGAATTTTCGTTTTTTAATATATCAAGAACGACGTCCGTAATTTCGCGTCCCGAGACCGAGGAATACACGCCGAAAAGATATGTAAATTTGTAAAAGCTTTTAAAAAAATTAATCTTTCTAATAGTTTGATTCCGTATAAAAATCGCATAGACAACGGCAGGAATACATATGAAAACCGCAGCGGCTGTATTCATTTTTTTGAGCCTCCTATATAATTTCCTTCACTTTTCCGGGAGTATTTTTACCCTCAAGAATGACCGTTTTTTTGAATTTTCCGCCTTTGACGAGATGTCCTATCCCCTCTTTTTCGTATAAATCCTCAATATTCGAAGCATGAACGCTGACACCGGCAAAAACACCGCAGTCAAGCATTTTTTCGGTAATAAGAGCGTCTTTAAACGACAGCTCGTCCGAAATTATAATATCCGGACACAGAGAGCGAAGCGCTGTTTCGAATGCTCGTTCTTTTGTATATCCTTTTATAATGTCACAACACCTAAAGTCACCGGCAGATACGCATTCCGACAGTTCAAAACGCTCGTCAGCCAAGGTTATGCGCGGATACCCGTATTTCGGATTTTCCGACAGCGTAACGGCGATATCTCTGAGAATCGTCGTTTTACCGCTTCCGGGAGGTCCGGCAATAAGAAAACTGCACAACCCGTCTTTAAAGATTTCAGAACATATAAAATCTGCGCATCGTCTGTGTGAGCGCGCAAGTCTTATATTAAGAGATTCGATATCCCGAAAGCTCTCTCCGTTTTTAACGGCTGTGGCGCCTATGCCGATTCTGTGCCCGCCGTTTAACGTTATAAATCCGTTTGCCAGTTCATCAAAATGGCTGTAAAGCGAATACCCTGACGCTCTTGCTATAATCTGTTCAATGTCTTCCTTATCCGCAAACAGACATTTTTGAGAAAACAGGCTGCTGAACGAGCCTGAATTTATGGCAAATACCGCGCCGAATCCGCCGTAAAACATAACGGGTTTATCTTTGCGTACGCGAATTTCAGTCACAGAACCGAGAATATCCGCGGGCAGATTTTCAAAACATAATCTTATTTTTTCGGGCAGTATGTCCAACACTTTTTCAAATTCCGACACTTTTAACATTTTCAGTCACCTTTTTAAATTTTATATTATATTGCTATTGATAATTAATAAAACATATGCTAAAATATTGAAGTATATGCAAACTAACGAAAGGATATGATCTTAATTGAAATCAAAAAAACACACCGGACGTTCGTTATGGCGCGATAATCAGTTCAGCTTCCTTGCTGCGATTCTCGCCGCCGTAATAATGCTGTTCGTATATATGTGCTATCGATTTTTCCCTCTTGGAGATAATATAATTCTGAGAATGGATCTTTATCATCAGTACGCACCTCTTTTTGCCGAGCTGTACGACAGAATATTCCAGGGTAAGTCTCTTCTGTACTCGTTCACATCAGGCTTCGGCAGCGGATTCTTAGGCAATTATTTTAACTATCTTTCCAGTCCGACAATGCTGTTTGTGCTCATTTTCGGACATGCCAACGTCCCCGAAGCAGTTGCGGCAATGATACTTACAAAAGCCTCCGTTTCTGCATTCACTTTTTCATATATGCTCAAACGCGTTACCGGAAAGTACGACCTTTCATCTACCGCGTTCGGACTGATGTATGCGTTCAGCGGATGGTTCGTCGCTTATTACTGGAACGTAATGTGGCTTGATGCAATGAGCATCTTTCCGCTTGTTGTTTTGGGAATTTATTTGATTATAAATAAATATAAGCCCATGACTTACATTATTACGCTTGCGCTGACGCTTGTGACAAACTATTATATGGGCTATATGGTTTGTATTCTTTCGGTAATAATGTTCCTTTTCCTCTACTTCTCACAGTACTCGATTTCGGAAAAAGAACATCCCGATTACATCATAAAACTCAAATACCGCCACAGCGCAAAAACGAATTTCTTCAACAGTAAGTTCCTGCGCTCCGGTTCGCTTTTTGCTATAGCGAGTATAGGAGCCGCATGTATAGCTGCGTTTGCGCTTGTTCCGACGTATTTTGCACTTAAGCATTCGTCTGCAACATCTTCAACATTCCCCTCGGACTACTCGTCATATTTCAATATGTTTGACTTTTTGGCGAATCATCTTCCGGGACTCAAAACGACAATCAGATCCAGCGGAGACGACGTTTTGCCGAACGTTTACTGTGGTACGCTCACTCTGATTCTCGTTCCTTTATATTTCTTCTCAAAGAAATTCAGTCTCAGAGAAAAAATTGCAACAACAGTTACGCTTGCATTTTTCTACTTCAGTTTCAACGTAAACTACCTCAACTACATCTGGCACGGTTTCCACTTCCCCAACGACCTGCCTTACAGATTCTCGTTTGCATACTCATTCTTCCTTTTGTTCATTGCTTATAAAGTTATTATATCGCTTGACAAAATCAGTATTAAAGCGTGTCTCGGCTCGTCCGTCGCATTAGTGGCGTTCATTGTTGCAGTCGAAAAACTCGGCTCCAAAAACGTTTCGTCGCTTTCAATTTGGACCGGAATTGCTTTTGCTATTATATATGCGGTTATCTTTGCACTTATGAAAGACAAAAAGCAGGTTAAGTCATATATTTGTGTTCTGCTTGCATGTGCCGTATGTACGGAAATACTCGTAGCAGATACAAGCAACTATGTTATCTCCCAGGATAAGACAAATTATATCGAGGGATATGAAGAGGTTAACAAGTGCATCGATTATCTCGACGAACTTGAGGGCAAAGATACGTTCTACAGAATGGAGCTCTCCTCAATCGTCAGAAGAATGGATAACTGCTGGTACGGATATAACGGCGCATCGACATTCACATCCATGGCGTATGAAGACCTCTCGCACCTTATGAGCAAAATCGGTCTCTCCGGCAACGATATCAACAGCTACACATATCATTGTCAGACAGCGGTATTCAATACATTGTTCGGAATCGATTATATTGTTGATAATTCCGAATATACCAAGACTGACAACTACAAAACGAATTTCGGCGATAATCTCTATAAAGAACTCACGTCGATTGACGATATGACAGTGTATGATTATCTATACGACCTTCCCCTTGCATTCAGTTCAAAATCGGGAGTAGACACAGACTGGGAATTCGAAGGAAATAATCCTTTCGATATACAGAGCAGTCTTTGGCAACTCGTAACAGGAGTCGACGGTGTATTTGACGACATCGACGTATCGGTAATGAGCCAGTCGAATATTGTCGCTCTTGATGACGAAGATGTAAATAACAAAACGTTTACTCTTACAAAAACGGGAACATCCGACGACAGTTCGGCGGAACTCATGCTTAAAGTTACACCCGGTGAGACAAAGAACGTATACCTTTACGTTTCATGCAACGACTGCTCCACGGGTTATGTAACAATAAACAATAACATGATAACCGTAGACTTCTCAGAACCTTTCATTATCGACTGTGGACTTATCGAAGCTGACAGTGACGTTTATGTAACACTCGGACTTAACGACGGCAAATCATCCTGCCCCGTAACCGTTTACGCAAAAACTCTCAACGACGCTAACTTCAAGAAAGGCTACGATACAATCGCTTCAAACGGCGTTTTAAGCCTTGACGATAAGAAATTCAGCGACTCTCATTTCTCAGGAACAATTTCCGTTCAGGACAACGGCATGATATTCACATCAGTCCCCTATGATGAAAGCTGGAACATCTTTATCGACGGCGAAAAAGTAAGCTACGATAATATCGTTAAAATCGGTAACGCATTCACCGGAATTTACACAAGCGCCGGAGAGCATACCATTGAGTTTAAATATACTCCCAAGGGTCTGCTTATAGGCTGTGCGGTAAGCGCCGCGGCAATCTTAATATTCATTCTTCTTATAATAATGAAAAAGAAAAAAGTTTCTGTTTTCTCATCAAGATATAAGAATGATAATCTTGAACTCGGCAAATGGAGAGATTTCACCGCCGAGGAAGAGAAAAAACAGGCTGAGCTTGAAGAAAAAGAGGCCGAGAATCCTACGGAATTTGATGATGAATTATCATCGTTTTATACCTCGTCGGAAAACGACGGCGCTCCCGCTGCGGACAGTACATGGGAATCCGTTTTAAACGAAGCCGACGAGTGGAAAAAAACTCAGGAAAAAGCAAAAGCAGTCGCTCAGGCACAGATTGATGCAATCATGGCAATAGAGAGCGGAATGGATTCTGAACGCAAAAAAAAACAGGAAAATCCGACAGTGATCAAGGAAACGATAATCGAGAAGCCGGCGAAAGCGACTAAAAAATTCAAGGCGACCACATTCTCCCTTATTGCAATTCTTTTTATCATAATCGCATGCCTTGTTCTTCTGCTTACCTCTCTTAATTCAATGCATAAAAAGAACAATGAGGCACAGGATCAGCAGATTTCCCTCCTACAGAATGAAATCAGCGGAATGAGAGCGACGGCGGACTCTGCCAATACAACAAAGGAAACAACAACAAAGCCTGCGGAGACTACGACAAAGGCTCCCGAAACCACGACTAAAGCCCCCGAGACTACAACAAAGGCTCCCGAAACCACAACATCCGCGCCGAAAACCGACGCTCCCGTCGCTGGCGGATATAAGACCTATACGGTACAGTCGGGCGATTACCCGTTCTCGATTTTAAGAAAGAACGGACTTGAGCCGAATAAGTACCTCCAGGAGTTTTACAGAATCAACGGCGGAAAACAGTCATTCAGCGTAGGCGACGTCGTAAACATTCCGAATTCTTAAATAATCAACACTATAAAACGAAGTCGAGAAAATCGACTTCGTTTTTTTGTTTATGTATTTATTTTCAAAAAAATACTTGTAATTTGGAGTATTTATATGTATAATTAATAAG
Source organism: Oscillospiraceae bacterium (assembly GCA_022763825.1). Classification (GTDB taxonomy): domain Bacteria; phylum Bacillota; class Clostridia; order Oscillospirales; family Acutalibacteraceae; genus CALACW01. Next base: position 33,600 of record JALEQX010000009.1, read on the forward strand.
TAAAAAGATTTTCTTATTTTATAAAAAGGAGTGCAACAACAAATGAAAAGAAACTTTAAAAAAGTTCTCTGTCTGCTTCTTACTCTGCTGCTTGTCTTCCCTCTCGGGACGGGTGCTTACGCAGATTATGTAACGGATAACAATTATTTCAGAATTTCATGTACCGTTAACGGAAACACACAGTCATCCAGAGGTTTTTGCTGGTACACGAAGGAAGACTGCGACAGCGCTGTTCTCATAATGAAAAACGGCGTTGATATCTCGGCAAAACTACAGTTTACCGATTCGTGCGAGGAGTGGGAAGGCTACTATATGCACAAGGTAACAGTTTCCGGTTTAAGCGCAGACACGACCTACACATATAAAGTAGGCGACGGAAAAACATGGAGCGACGTAGGTACATTTACGACCGACGACGGCGACAGCAACGTTAACATTCTTGTTTACGCCGACGTACAGGCAAGCTCGCTTAACAATTTCCTTGTAGGCGCAAGAGCGGTTAATGCCGGACTCAACAGTTCCGCGGCTCCGTTTGACTTCATGATTAACCTCGGCGATTTTACAAACGACAGCAACAATGAGGAATGGAACTGTTATGCTGAGGCTTTTGATTCGATTTGTCTTAACAACACGCTTGCTCCCGTAGCGGGCAACCACGACGGCCTCGGACGCGCCAACTGGTTTAACAACATGTTTAACCTTGACACCTCCGAAAGCGTACAGACCAAGGACGGCGTAAACTATTCGTTCGACTACGGCAATACGCATATCGCGGTTCTCAACACAAATGACATTTTAAGCGTATCGCAGGCTCAGCTCAAATGGCTTGAAAACGATATGAACAAGACCAACAAGGACTGGAAAATCGTAAGCATGCATAAGACTCCTTACACTCTCGGTAAGGACGGCAAATGGCCCGACGCTATGTATCTCCAGCAGGCTCTTACCGCAGTTTGCGACAAAACGGGCGTTGACCTTATAATTTCTGGTCACGACCATCAGTATCTCAGAACAAAATCTCTTACCGGCAACGAGGTAAAAGAGGGCGGAGCAACATACGTTCTGTGCGGAACTGCAGGAAGCAAGAGATATCAGGTCAGACCTTTCGCAATAAATAATTTCACTCCTATGGAATTCATTAATACTATGGTTTCACAGAGAGACGGCAAGTATTTTAACGGCAAGGATTTTGATTCTCAGAAAGACCTTTATATCGGTTCATGCTATAATACGATAACCGTAAACGGAGGAAAGCTTACGTTTGATTCATACATTATCACCGATGAAAGCGAAGAGAATCCTGCCGGAACAATTACAAAGATAGACACTTTTACACTCACAAAAGAAGAGGGTAAGAATGTTCCCACATTTACAGGTGACAATACAACCTCTAAGATTGCTTACAGTCTTAATTCCATTGCTTCCGTTCTCAATCTTCTTGTATATGCGTTCGGAACATGGCTTCCTAAGTTCATCAAAGCGGCTCCCGACATTATCAAGAGCTATATTACCGACGGAACGTTCTGATTAATAAAACACAATAAAAGCCGCCGCGGTCTCAAGACTTACGGCGGTTTTACTTTACACGACGCGGAGAAAAAAACATTATGAAACACAATACTGATTTTACCGTAACAGCGCACACGGGATGCATGTTTACCGCTATGAATTCGCTCGAATCGATAAAAAAGGCGGTTGAATTCGGCGCGGACATCACCGAGTTTGATTTGAATTTCACTCGTGACAACTCCCCTGTTTTAAGTCATAATCCGCCTGCGGGAAACGAAGTTACGCTCGAAAACGCATTCGAACTGCTTTCGCATTATCCCGAATTAAAAATAAATATCGATATAAAAAGTGATAAAAACCTCGGGGTGATTCTGCCCCTTGCAAAGAAATATTCGCTTGAAAACAGAATATTCCTCACGGGGGTTGATTCAGGATTTGTCGATTCCGTAAAGAAAGACACAGACGGAATTGATTATTATCTTAATTTTTTTCCTAACAGGTTTAAAATTCACTCAAAAAAATACATTGATTATGTTGTCAGAACCGTAAAAGAAAGCGGAGCGATTGGCTTAAATACAAATTTTCGTTTCGCATCAAAACATCTTGTATCGTCGCTTCAGAAAAACGGACTTCTCGTTTCACTGTGGACAGCAAACACACCAAAACAAATGAAAAAATCAATGTCGATGAATCCCGATAATATTACGACAAAGGACGTAAAAACGTTAGTCGAATTAAAGAAAAAATAACAAAAAATAAGGGACCGTATTAACGATCCCTTAAATTATATGTTTACCTTATCAGAATTTCGTTGCGGGGAATACTTTTTCGTCCCAGCCCAAAACTCTTGCAAGCTGAACGCTTAACTCGCAGTTCTTATAAGCCTCTCCGCTTACGAATCCTGCGTCCTCAGCCGATACGAATACGGGAACGTTTACGCCCGTATGGCTCGTAGTCGTGTAGTAATACTCGTCCTTAGCCTCGTCATACTTAATTCCGCCGGTCTCATGGTCGGCAGTAACGAGAACAAGAGTATCTCCGTCCTCTTCGGCAAAGTCAAGCGCGGTCTGAATAGCCTTGCTGAACTCGACTACCTGCGAGGTTGAACCGTCGATATTATTCTTATGTGAGAATTTATCAATATGAGCAGCCTCAACCATAAGGAAAAATCCGTTGTCGCCCGAATCGAGAAGCTCGATAGCTTTCTCGGTCATCTCGTAAAGATACGGGTTATCACCCTCGTCTGTTACGTTTGCAAACGAATCCATATTAAACTGACCGAACGATTTGCTTCCGGGTTTGAGAGCGTTCATCTCTTCGCTCGTGGTGATCATATCGAATCCGCCCTCATTGCAAAGAGCTTCCGTTACCGATTCGCTTGCAGAACCCCAGATAAGATCGAGATCCGACTGCATCTGACGGGTCGAGATAGCATTTTCAAGCTTTCTCTGTGACGCGTGTGCGCTGAAACATGCGGGTGTAGCTCCGCTTGTCTTATCGGTCGTAACAACTCCGGCGAGTTTGCCGTTTTCCTTTGCGACTTCACAGAGAGATTTCGGCACGTTATTTTTTACGGCATATCCGGCAAAATTATAAACGCTGATAGCTCCGTTATAGGTTCTGACACCGCATGCAAGAGCGGTCGCGCCCGCCGCGGAATCCGTTACGATGCTTGATGCGCTTCTCGTCTTGGACTGACAGTGAACGGGCATTTTCTCCATTGAGAGATCGTCCGTTTTTAATTTTTTCGTGGCTTCAATCGTATTAAAGCCCATTCCGTCGCCTATCATAAGAATGACGTTTTTATAAGTTCTGTAATCCTTATGACCTGTTGCGTTGCTGCCCGTCATTCCGAAGAAATTGAGAATAACAAGCATGATAGAAGTAAAGAAAGCTATAATCTTCACTTTATGCACCTCCAAAGTTGATTTATAATTTTATTATATAGTAATAATTTACTTTTTTCAATCTTTTTTTAAACATTTTATGGTTAAAATAAATTGGAAACCGAAATGATATACGGTTTTTCAACAGGACAAAAAAAGGAAAGGTGATAATCAATGTACAAATTTGTATTAAACGAAACATCATATCACGGTACGGGCTCAATTTCCGCAGTTCCCGAGGAAATTAAGGCGAGAGGCTTTAAAAAAGTCTTTACCGTAACCGATCCCGATTTGATTAAATTCGGAGTTTCAAAGAAAGTTACCGATCTTCTCGATAAAGAAAATATCGCTTACGACGTTTATTCCGATGTTAAAGCTAACCCCACAATAGAAAACGTTCAGCACGGCGTTGAGGAATTCAAAAAATCCGGTGCGGACTGCATCGTAGCAATCGGCGGCGGCAGTGCAATGGACACATCAAAAGCTATCGGAATTATTATAAACAACCCCGAATTTGCTGATGTTCGCTCTCTCGAAGGCGTATCTCCCACAACAAAACCCTGCGTTCCTATTATCGCAGTTCCCACAACGGCAGGCACCGCTGCGGAAGTTACAATCAACTATGTTATTACGGACGTTGAGAAAAAACGTAAATTTGTCTGCGTTGACACGCACGACATCCCCGTTGTTGCTGTCGTTGATCCCGAGATGATGAATTCAATGCCCGCTTCGCTTACCGCCGCAACAGGTATGGACGCTTTGACCCACGCTATCGAGGGTTACATCACAAAGGGTGCATGGGAAATGTCCGACATGTTCCACATTAAGGCTATCGAAATAATCGCGAAGAATTTAAGAGGTGCGGTCAAAAACGAACCCGCCGGCAGAGAAGGCATGGCTCTCGGTCAGTACGTAGCAGGAATGGGATTCTCGAACGTCGGACTCGGCGTAGACCATTCAATGGCACACACACTTTCGGCATACTACGATATGCCTCACGGAAAAGCGTGTGCTACTCTCCTGCCCACGGTTATGGAATATAACGCCCCCTGCACGGGTGAAAAATACCGCGACATAGCAAAGGCTATGGGTGTTAAGGGTACTGAGAATATGTCTCAGGAAGAGTACAGAAAAGCGGCTGTTGACGCTGTTAAACAGCTCGCCGAGGACGTAGGCATTACACTTTCGTTAAAAGGCGTTGTTAAGGAAGAGGACGTTCACGCTCTCGCCGTTGACGCGTTTGCAGACGCATGCCGTCCCGGAAACCCGAGAGATACGAGCGTAGAGGAGATTGAAGCACTTTACAGAAGCCTTATGTAATTAGAATATATAAGCACTGAAACGGAGCCGACCGCAAAGCCGGTTCCGTTTTTTTATTTGAATCATATTATTTTGTGCATATTATACATATTGCAAACAATTATCACTTGATATCGAGATGTAAATATGTTAATATTAAAGAAAACTGTTTAAAGGGGTCTCAATTCTATGAAAAAATCGCAAGTCATTTTCAAAGCAGTAGATATATTTATGAAAGAACCTCAGAACTCCGTCAGCTTTGAAAATATATTCTGTGAAAAAGACATCCCGTACTCCGACAACGGCGGAGAATACACCATGGGCGACATGTACTATCCCCCGAGAATACTTAGAAACGGCAAAAAATACCCCGTCGTTATAAACATGCACGGCGGAGCATTCATTATGGGAGATAAAAAATACAGGATCAGCATATCGGAATGTTTCGCAAATCAAAACTTTTTCGTATACAATATTAATTACCGCATGCCTCCGGAGGTCGATTTGATTAAACTCATAAGCGACACAGTCGACGCGTTCAATTATCTTGACGTTCTTTCCAAAACTTATAATATTGACCTCGACAGAATTATTGTAACAGGCGATTCGTCGGGTGCGTACAACGCTTCATATTTACAGCTGTTATCTGCACATCCCGAAATAGCGGATAAAATCGGCGTTAACAGATTAAATCATCCCGTTACTGCCGCCGCGCTTTTCTGCGGACCTTACGACCTGCCGAAATTCATGGACGTTCCGATGCCGTTCGGCATTGTTCCCGAAATGGCAAATTTAATTCTCGACTACCCTGTTAAACAGGATTTGAGCAACATAAGCGAATACCCGCTGTTTGATTATATTTCACCGATTAATTTCGTCGACGAAAAATGGTGTCCGACATTTATCGCATGGGCAAAGAGCGACCTTATAGTTCCCGAACAGGGTCAGCCCATGGCGGATAAGCTCATAGAATCCGTCGAAAAAGTAAAGACGTTTGAAGCGCAGGGATTACAGAACAACCACTGTTTCCACCTGCTTCAGAGAACGACTCCCGCTAAAAAATGTCTCGCGCAGTGTTTTGAATTCTTAAACGAAATACTCGCCGAAGAAAAGGAAGAACAGCCGGCATTATAATAATAAAAGAAAACTGTCCTCAATTTTGGGGACAGTTTTTTACGTATTCTTCACGCCTTTTAAATATCTTCGGAAACGTTGTAAAAATATAAAAATAACAATCATTATAAGCGTGACGGGCAGAACAATTCCCAACGCCGCCGGTGCGTCCATACCTGAGCCGTCAATCTTTACGACAAACATACTGTCAACTGTATTATATAAAAATGTAATCATTTGCGCTATGACAGCGGAAGCCGTAAGCTTTACAATCAGCGGAAAATTCTTTCCGCTCTCCGGCTGTGTTGTCATGTCCTTACCCGGACGGGCAATGGGGAAAGAGAGCCGAGCAGCAAAAATGCTGCTCGGCTCTCTTTTTGTCAGCACATTCGATTCTTACTGCTCCTTCTGCTACAATGATGACAGAAAATCATTAGGAGGTCGATACAATGGAAAGATTCATCACAGATGAGCGGACAGGCTTACGCTATGGACTTGTCGGGGATTACTATCTGATTGCCGGAGATGACAAGCCGGAGTGCAAACCTATTGGAGTGTGGGGTCAGTGGCACCTGCGATATTTAAAAGAGCATCGGCGGGTTCTGTATGCCAATCTGCTAACCATCGGCAAGTTGAACAGCCATCTTGCCGATATTGACCAACAGACGGATGAAATGTTTGATCGCCTGACAAAGCAAATGGCTGCTGCGGAGGGATTAACAGAGCAGCTGAAAACCACAGATCAAATGGAGTGGGTCAGGCGGATGAATAGCATACGAAATCGAGCTATGGAAATTGTAAAATCAGAGATGGTTTATGCATAGTAATATGCGGTCTTTTCATGTA
>JALEQX010000064.1 GCA_022763825.1 Oscillospiraceae bacterium
CGGCTTCGGCAAAAACGAAATATCTTTCCGAATCCGTGACGAGCAGCATATCCCGATTTTCACCCTTAATGCCGGAGAAACGGTAGGTTTTATACGAATTCAGAATAGGCAGACTTGTTCTTAAATCGCTTACTTTTCCGAGATATTCGCCGTCGTATTCTATCGGGGAATATGACTCCGCATAGAAGGAATAGGATTTTCCGCCTATTTCAATCCATCCGAGAACCGGGGTGACCGACGGGAATTTGAACATTTTTAAATCCGAATTGTATTCTACCGATTTTATATAGAAGCTCCATTTGTTTTTAACAATGTTCTCAACGGATTCATAGTTTAATCCAACATTGTTGTTCTCCGCAATCCAACCGCGGTCAGCGGGTGAATCGGTGCCCGAATCGGGGCGTGTCGGCGCCGGGCGGACAGTTGCCTGCTCGGTTGCGTGAAGAACAGTCGGCTTTGAATCGGATACAGAATTGTTATCCCTGTCAGGTTCGGCTGTTGCCTCGCACGCTTTTTTTGTGGTTTCCGGTTTTTCCGAGGGCTTGGAACCGTTTTTTTTCGTAGTCGGCTCGTTTTTTCTTGTCGTCGGCTCGTTTTTCCTTGCCGCATGTTCTTTTTTCCCTGTTGTCGTTTCGTCGGAGATAACGGAATTCGGTATTTTTTGAGTTTCGTCCGACGGGGACGTTCCCGAAGAGGGGGAGCCCAGCGGAGCGGAGGAGCTGTCCGTCGTCTGTCCGGTCTGTCCCGCGGGTGCTGATATCGTAACCCGGACGGTTGTTTCGTCCGTGTTACCTGCGGGTGCGGTACCTGCATTGCGTACGGCGGTCTGAGCGGAGGGTGATGCTGTGCCCGGTTTGCTCGTTTTGAATACCGGTATGACAGCGGCGCAGATTATAACCGCGCATACGGCTGTCGCCGCCGCCGTTTTTATCCTCCTGCTTCTTGCCTTATCGAGTGCCGCCGCTCTTGACAGCACTTCGTTTTTCATTTCCTCGCTTGTCATTGTCCCGCCTCCTCTTTGAGAATTTCCCTGAGCTGTTGTTTTGCCCTGAACACATAGTTGGATATCTGCTTTTTGCTTTTTTTCATGACGGCGGCCGCCTGCTCGTATGTCATATCCTCGAAGTAAATTAAATGAATCGCTTCCCGGTATTCGGGCTTTAAAGAGCGCACGGCACTGCGGACAGCCTGTCTTTCCTCCTCGGAAATAAGCTGAGCGTTTGCGTCCGCGGCGAGCGGTATGTAGTTCTGCGCCTGTTCAAACTCGATCGTCTGCGCCTTTTTGCGCGAAATATGCTTTAACGCCTTATTTCTCGCGACTGCGAACAGGTACGTTTTCAGAGATGACTCTCCGCGAAAACGGTTTTTTCTTACGAGATCGACAAATACGTCGAGCATGATATCCTGCGAATCGTGTTCGTCCTTTATATACGCGTTTATAAAGTCGGACAGCGGTTTTCGGTAGATTTCGATAAGCTCCGTAAGTCCCGCCTCGTCGCCCGACAGAAATCGGGCGTATGCTTTTTCGTCTGCCGTCATAGTGATATCCGTCCTATGAGAGGTAAGAAAAAATGTTTTTTCTCACTTCACCTATTAGTACCCCGAAGAGGTCAAAAGTTCTCACTTTTTTTAAAATTTTTAATCTTCTTATCGAATATATAAGTATTGTATCAAAATTTTATAGTATGTCAATCGATTTTGTGAATTTTGTATCTATTGCAAGTTTAAATATAATAATGTATAATTGATTAGGTGATGAAAATGGATTACAGCTTTTATCCGTTTATTTCGAGGATGAAATATATAAACAGATGGGCATTGATGAGAAACACCGACGAGGAATCGTTAAGTCAGCACTCGCACGAGGCCGCGGCTATAAGCTACGCTCTCGCTGTCATAGGCAACAGGCGTTTTTCGATGAATTATAACGCCGAACGAGCCTCGCTTCTCGGACTGTTTCACGATATGCCCGAGATTCTGACGGGAGATATGCCAACTCCCGTGAAGTATTATAACTCCGATATAAAAACGGCGTACGATAAGGTCGAGGAGACGGCGTGCAAAAAGCTTATCTCGACTCTGCCCGAGGATATGAGGGAGGATTTCGAACCGCTGTTTTTCAAAACAGATGAAGACGAAGCGCTGTGGAAGCTTGTAAAGGCCGCCGATAAAATTTCCGCGCTGATTAAGTGCGTAGAGGAGCGCAAGGCGGGCAATTCGGAATTCTCAAAAGCCGAGGAATCGACGAGAGAAGCTATTAAAAAGCTTAACTGCCGTGAGGCGGACGAGTTTATAAAAAATTTTATGAAGGGATACGAGCTTACGCTCGATCAGTTGTAAGAAATGAACATTATACATAACGAAACGGTCGATAATATTTTAAAAAGACGTACGGTACGCGAATTTAAAAAAGAACAGATTAAACAGGACGAGCTTGACACGATTTTAACATGCGGGCTTTGGGCACCGAGCGCGAGAAACTTACAGCCGTGTCATATCAGGGTAGTTCAGAGTAAGGAAATGCTCGACGAAATCAATAAGGATTTCAAAGACCTTGTAGGATGGGACACGCCCGCGTATACCCGCTGGGATAAAAATCCCGTTTATCAGAACGCGCCGACAGTGCTTTTTATCTACGCAGAAGCGGACAGCGCAACGGACTGCGGACTTATGACGGAGAATATCGCGATTTCCGCCGAGAGCATCGGTCTTGCGACGTGCATTATCGGCAGTATCGGCGCGCTTATGAATCATGAAAACGGCAGAAGGTGGAAGGAACGCATGAACATAAATCCCGACTGGCGTTTTTTAATAGCCGTCGCGGTCGGATATCCCGATGAATCGCCCGAACCGAAGGAGAGAGCCGAGGACAGGCTGGAATACGTCAGGTAATGATTGAATTCATAGAAAATAATATAAGCGAGGTATTGACCGCGCTGTCGGTTTATTATGTTTTCGGGGCTCTCGTCTGCGTTATCGTAACCGTTTTCGATAAATCGGCGGCGGTCGGGCATAAACGCAGGGTCAGCGAAAAAACGCTTATACTGCTCGCCGTTTTCTTCTGTGCGATTGCGGAATATGCGACGATGAAAATAATCAGACACAAAACGCTTCATAAAAAATTCATGATAGGTCTGCCCGCGATAATTATAGGGAAAATCATAATTTTTGCGGCGACGGCGTATTTCGTGTGCTGAATTATTATTCTTAAATGTCTGCGCTAATGTCTGCGCTTGAAAATTATACAATTGTTTCGGCGGCCGGAAATACCGACCGCCGATTTATTATATCATGTCGCAAAGGCGCGTTGTGCCGAAGCGGTATGATTCAATGTTCCCCGAAACACACCGAATCTCTGATTTGGATTGTGTTTCGTGGGGTTATTATACACTAACTTTATCGTTTGTCAACGCCGTTTACGAATAACTAAGCCATATCGGTCAACAAAAAAACTTCTTTTCTTTATAATATTTTATTTTTTACAACAAAACCGGTTTACAAATAAAACATTTTTTGATAAAATAAAACAGTCGTCAGAGTACTCTGACGATCCTGGAGCTATCTATAAACGGTAGGCGGTTTGCCCTTTTTGTTTAAGAGGGTATTTTGCCCTCTTAATTATAAGGGGGTGAATTGCATATGACAGAATCAATTATTTTTATTACTCTTATAATTGTTCTCCTTTACATAGCAAAAAAAATAACCGCCCTACTGCACTTGGCGGTTATTTTTCATAAAATAACATAATCAAGGGCAAACCGTCTATCGGATAGCTCCTTGTATTTATATTATACACATAACTTTATCGTTTGTCAACGCCGTTTACGAATAACTAAACCGCTTCGGTCAACAAAATTCGTATCGGCGTTATTTTTACTAATTATTTTTCGGCTGAACAATTCTCTTTTTTATCCTGTTCTTTTTATAATACGCGTTTTTCTCGAACTTATCGCCGACTTCGCCCATTCTGCCGAACATCTTTGCGACAAGCACGGCTTTTATATGATAATAATCCTTGTTTCCCGCAAGATTTTTCATCTGATACGGGTCGTTTTCGTTATCGAAAAGATACTCACGGCTGTCGATAAGATACTTAGCGTACGTATATTTTTTTGTTCTGACCGCGCGCCATTCGTAACCGTCGCCGAACATAGCGGCAGGTCCCGAACCCATCATCAGACAGACGTTATCGTCCGCGTTTGACGAAAAAATTGACCGGGATTCATCCCTGCCCTCAACGGAATCGGGAATTTTAACGCCTAAAACAGACAGCAGAGTCGGCATTATATCGGGCGTTGAGAGACACTGAGCGTTTACGCCGGAAAATCTTTCGCCCCATTTTATTATAAACGGAACTCTGACGGCTTCTTCATAGAACGTATTGGCTCCGCGCCGTCCGTGCGAAGCAAACATCTCGCCCCTCGACGACGTAAACACAATAACCGTATTGTCGATAAGTCCGAACTTTTTTACAGCGGCAATAATTCTGCCGACGTTCATATCAATATTAGCCGTCATGGCATAATATGCGCGTTTCATTTCGTTTAAATTTTTAAATTTTCCCGGTGCAAACTTCGACCATCCGTCTGCGTGTATATCGTTTACCGCCGATTCGTTAGGTAAATTCGGAAATTCGGTTTCATCAAACAGAGAATAAAAACTCTCGGGAACGTTCGCCTTTGACCATGCCTCGCGCGGAGCAGACAGAGATAAAAACATTGCAAACGGCTTGTCCGTTTTTGACATCTCCTCTATTCTGCTCACGGCAAGCGCACGTTCAGCGTCGGGTTCGTATTTGCCAGCCTGTATTTTTTCTTTAGTATCAAGATAATAGCACGACTTTGACATAATATCGTCCGTATGCGAAAACGAAGCGAAGAAACCGTTGAATCCGAGTCTGTTTTCACCTTTAGGTACAAACGAATTCTTTGAAGAAGATGAATTCGAAAACTTGTTAGAATAAAGATTCCACCTGCCGATATAGCACGTCTCGTACCCGTCGTTTTCGAGCGCAGACGCAAACGTCTCATGCTCGGGGCAGATTCGCAGTCCGTTCATAACAACGCCTGTTGACGGCGTGTACTTACCCGTAAACAGCGACGCGTCGTACGGTGCGCGGACGGGATGAGACGACACGGCGTTTGTCAGAACGCATGCAGAAGAAGCGAGCGCGTCAAGATTCGGAGTGTACGCGTATTCGTCGGAATTAAAGCCGAGAGTCGAATATCCGAGCGTATCGGCATAAATATATATAAGGTTCGGTTTGTCGGACATAATCTATCACCTTATCGATTGTTTTATATTATTTTACCATATACAAAACGCGAAAACAATAGATAAAAGATTATGATAATATTAATGTTAACCGGGTTCTGCTGATTCCGGTGAAAATTTTTGCATCTCGGACGCTGAATTCTCAGTAGAAATCTAAATAAGGGATAAAAAAAGCCGAATCGGGATGACCGTTTCGGCTTAAATATTATTTTAATTTACTTTCTCGCCATTTCGGCTTTGATCTCGTCAAACGCTTTTTCAACGTCCGCGTCGGGCTTCTTTGTCAGAAGGCTTACGACAACTATAAATACGCATGCGACGATAAACGCGGGGAGAAGCTCGTAGATATCAAGCGCGGTACCCGCAAACTGAACCCTGATTATGAACTTCCAGATGAATATCATAGCTCCGCCCGAAACCATACCGGCAAGCGCGCCCCATTTTGTAGCGCGTTTCCAAAACAGACCGAATAAAACTACGGGGCCGAATACAGCGCCGAAGCCTGCCCATGCGAACGAAACGATACGGAAAACGGATGACGAGGGGTCAAGAGCGAAAAATATCGCAATAACGGAGATTACGATAACCGAAATTCTCGCAATCCACATTGACTGTTTTTCGGAAAGTTTAACGTGAAGCTTGTTGATAAGAATATCCTGCGTAACGCTCGACGAGGCGGCGATAAGCTGAGAGTCCGCGGTCGACATGGTCGAGGCGAGGATTCCCGATATGAATATACCCGCAGTGAACGCCGGTATGTAACCCTTTGTAGACATAAAGTGCGAAATATCAACGATTATCGACTCTGCCTCGGAGTTGTTCGCATAGGGTCCTACAATGCCCTGCTGCATGAGCGAGTAGCCGACAATACCGATAAGAATTGCAATTGCCATGGAGAATACAACCCAAACCGACGCGATACGGCGCGAAGTTTTAAGCTTTGATGGGTCGTCAATAGCCATAAATCTCAATAAGATATGGGGCATACCGAAGTATCCGAGACCCCATGCGAGGGTCGAAATAACGGCGATTGTGCCGAAACTTCCCGTTTTGCCGGTTCCGATGTCGAATCCCTTGAACACGTCGAGATAGCCGTTAAGTGACTGAACGTTTGCAAATACCTTGTCGAATCCGCCGAGGAGTCCCTCGCTGAATCCGAGTACGACGAACAGTGCGACAGACATTATAATACTCTGGATAAGGTCGGTCGTCGAAGCCGCGAGGAATCCGCCGAGCGTGCAGTAAATAATGATAACAGCCGCGCTTATGAGCATTGCAGTGAGGTAATCCATTCCGAACAGGTTGGAAAACAGCTTACCGCATGCGGAGAAGCCCGAAGCCGTGTAGGGGATGAAGAATATTATAATAAATATCGCGGCGATAAGTCCGAGCACGTTAGCCTTGTCTCCGAATCTCTTTGAAAAGAATTCGGGAATGGTAACGGCATTGATTTTCTCTGTGTAAAGTCTTAATCTCTTAGCTACGATAAGCCAGTTGAGATAAGTTCCGACGGCGAGTCCGATTGCCGTCCATACAGCCTCGGGAAGTCCCGTTGCAAGCGCAAGTCCGGGAATACCCATGAGCAGATACGCGCTCATGTCCGAAGCCTCCGCGCTCATCGCTGTTACGAGGGGGCCGAGCTTACGTCCGCCCAAATAGAAGTCGTCCGTGTTTTTGTTCTTTTTTGAACACACAAATCCGATAACTACCATCATTACAAGGTAAATGACGATAGCTACCACCATCATTACGGTCATGTACATTCTCTCTCTTTCGTTTTTAAATAAATACTTAAACAGTATAACATATTTTTAGATTATAACGCAATATAAATTTTAAATATTTGTCCTATTTTGTCGTTCAGGTTGACATTTTTACATTATAAATATAGAATATAATGTATAAATGCGAAAAGGATATGATAACATGGCTGATATTTCAAGAGATGAAGCGTTCGCGCTTCTGAAAAAATACAATAAAGACCATTTTCATTTACAGCACGCGCTGACCGTCGAGGCTGTTATGAAATACTTTGCGAAAAAGCTCGGCTATGAAAACGAGGCGGAGCACTGGGGCATCGTCGGACTGCTTCACGATATCGATTTCGAAATGTACCCGGATGCACACTGCATAAAGGCGGCCGAACTGCTTAAAGACGGCGGAATCGGCGACGACATAATTCACTCCGTATGCTCGCACGGATACTCGATAACCGTTGACATTAAGCCCGAGCATGAGATGGAAAAGGTACTCTTCGCCTGCGACGAACTGACGGGACTTATATGGGCGTGCGCGCTGATGAGACCGTCGAAAAGCACGAAGGACATGGAGCTTAAAAGCCTTAAAAAGAAGTATAAAGATAAGAAATTCGCCGCAGGCTGTTCGCGCGATATAATAGCAAAAGGCGCCGAAATGTTAGGCTGGGAGCTTGACGAACTGCTTAACAATACGCTCGAAGCTATGAAAGCGACCGAGGACGAAATAAACAAGGAACTGGACGAATTATAATTTATAAATTATTTTTATAAAAATTCCGCCGGTTTTTCATCCGATAATAATTTAATCCCGAAAAAGGAGACTGCGAAACTATGAAAAAAAAATCATGGATTATCCCCGCCGCGCTCGCCGTACCGACGGGCGTAGTCGTCGCTAAGACGATTATGAACAAGGCAAAACCCAACACATCCGCCCCCGCGATATCGTGGACAAAGGACGAGTCGGACAAATACGCTCATAATTTGAGCGAGATGATAAAGATTCCGACAATATCGAAATCGCGCGGAGAGGACTACTCCGATTTTATTAAATTACAGGACAAAATGGCACAGCTTTTTCCGCTGACTTTCTCAACGCTTGAAAAGTACGACATTGACGGAAACCTGCTTCGCAGATGGCCGGGCAAGGATCCCGACGCTCCGGCGGTTCTGTTCATGGGACATCAGGACGTAGTCCCCGTAAACCAGACGGGCTGGACGCGCGACCCGTTCTCGGGCGATATCGCCGACGGAATTATTTGGGGCAGAGGCGCAATGGACTGCAAGAGCACCGTATGCTGTGAGTTCAGCGCGGTTGAGGAGCTTCTTGAGCAGGGCTTTGTTCCTCCGTGCGACGTGTGGCTTTCGTCATCCGTCAATGAGGAAAACTCGGGCGGCGGCGCAGAACAGGCTGTCGATTATCTCTATAAAAAAGGCGTAAAGCTCCGTTTCGTAATGGACGAGGGCGGAGCTATCGTCGATAATCTTATCCCCGGACTTAAAAATTCCTGTGCGGCAATCGGCGTTGTCGAAAAAGGATTCTGCGACGTTAAATTTACCGCGAAAGGCTCGGGCGGTCACGCCTCCACGCCGAATAAAAACACCCCGCTCGTAAGACTCGGAAAATTCATGGCTTACGTCGACAAAAAACAGCCGTTCAGGGCTGAAATGAACTCCCCCATCCCCGAGATGTTCGACTCCATCGCGCCGTACCTTTCATTCCCGCTGCGCGCGCTGATGTCAAATCAGTGGCTGTTCTCGTCACTTACAAAGACCGCGCTGTCAAAGATCACCGGAGCTACCCGCGCGTTCGTTCAGACCACTGCGGCGTTTACAATGAGCGAAGGCTCCGACGCTTCAAACGTTCTGCCCGACGAAGCGTACGTTATATGCAACGTCCGTCCGTCGCCTCACCAGAACGCAGACGAGAGTATCGGAATTTTAAGAGATATCGCAAAGAAATTCGATATCGAAACCGAAATTATCAAACAGCGCGACGCTTCGCACGTTACGCCGACGAACAGCGAGGAAATGGCATATCTTAAAAAGTGCCTGAACGCATGCATTCCCGACGCGGTCGTAACACCCTACCTTATGACGGGCGGTACGGATTCGAGAAAGTACGAAAAAGTATGCGATAACATTCTCCGCTTCACGCCGACGCGCCTTACGTCCGAGCAGTTAGCGGCAATGCACGCGGCGAATGAAAACGTAGGAGTCGAAGCAATCGCCGAGGGCGTTAAGATTTACAGATACATTATCGAACATCTTAACGAATTATCTTAAATTGAATAAATAATAACCTCACGAAACACAATCCAAATCAGAGATTCGGTGTGTTTCGGAGAACATTGAATCATACCGCTTCGGCACAGCGCGCCTTTGCGACATGGTATAATAACCTCACGAAACACAATCCGAATCAGAGATTCGGTGTGTTTTAGGGAACATTGAATCATACCGCTTCGGCACAGCGCGCCTTTGCGACATGATATAATAACCCCACGATACACAATCTGAATCAGAGATTCGGTGTGTTTTAGGGACCATTGAATCATACCGCTTCGGCACAGCGCGCCTTTGCGACATGGTATAAGAAATCGGCGGTCGGTATTTCCGGCCGCCGAAACAATTGTATAATTTTCAAGCGCAGACATTTAATAATAATAATTCAGCACACGAAATACGCCGTCGCCGCAAAAATTATGATTTTCCCTATAATTATCGCGGGCAGACCTATCATGAATTTTTTATGAAGCGTTTTGTGTCTGATTATTTTCATCGTCGCATATTCCGCAATCG
>JALEQX010000027.1 GCA_022763825.1 Oscillospiraceae bacterium
GATAGCGGCTTTTGCCGCCGTTTGTATCGAAACGGTGTCGATGATGAGCAGATAGCAATAATTTGCCTCGTTCAGTTCGGTAAATTATTGAAGTAAGAAGTTTTAGCACTCGGTAAAAACAGTGTAAAAAAGCAGATCGCATACAACTTGCAATCTGCTCAGACTGTCGATAAAGCACCTGAACCACGCCTTAAAGACACGTTATGTTTTGTTATATCAGAAAAAAGTTTTTTATTGATCACTTTCAAACATATTTTGATTTTTTAATGAAATGCCCCGAAACCTGATGATTTCGGGGCATTTGCGTTTTTCGTTTTTTTTCTCGCTGCGGTACTTTTGTACAGCGACGCTCGGAAGAAAACGAAATTCAGGCACATTCTCGACAGTCTCACAGCTTGTCGAAAACTACTTTTTCGACAAGCTGAGACGCTTTCTCTTGTGAGGGAAAGCGTTTTTTATGAGGTGTTTAATTATGAAGAAGATTATAGGCGTATGCGCGCTGTATGATTATGAAAAGGAATCTGTATGGATGCTTCCCGGTTATATGAAAGGAATAGAAAAAGCGGGAGGCGCGCCGATTATTCTGCCCTTGACAGACGACAGGGAGGTGCTTATCTCCGTACTTAAAAACTGCTCGGGCGTTCTTCTGACGGGCGGACAGGACGTTTCACCTGAAGTTTACGGTGAAAAACGTATAAAGGAGTGCGGTGAGACGTGCAAAATGCGCGATAAGTGCGAGAAAATCATACTTGACTACGCGCTCGAAAACGATATTGACGTACTCGGAATCTGCCGCGGAATCCAGTTTTTAAACGCGTATCTCGGCGGAACGCTGTATCAGGATCTCGATACACAGTTTAAAAGTGAAACCGATCATCACATGATACCGCCTTATGACCGCGCGGTTCATGATGTCGATATAGTTAAGGATTCGCCGTTATATGAATTATTAAAAAAAGACAGAATCGGCGTTAACAGTTATCATCATCAGGCGGTAAAGAAGCTTGCAAAAAGCCTTACCGCGTTCGCATACTCTGATGACGGGCTTATTGAGGGCGTTTATATGAAGGATAAAAAATTCGTCTGGGCTGTGCAGTGGCATCCGGAATTTTCATTTGAATCCGACGAAAATTCAATGAAAATACTCTCCGCGTTTGTTTCGGCGACTTGATTTTAAGAAAATATTAAGTTAAAATCATTTCGGAGGTTTTTATATGAAAGAGCTTGATAAATTTACAAAATGGGCGTGCGAAATTCAGAGTCTTGCGCAGGCGGGACTTGAATATTCGACGAATATATACGATATAGAACGCTTCGAGAGGCTTCGCGATATTTCCGCCGAAATGATTGCGGAGAAGGCCGACATCTCGATAGAAAAGGCAAAGTCGCTTTTCTGTAACGAAAAAGGGTATCAGACTCCGAAAATAGATACGCGCGCCGCGGTGTTCGACGGCGATAAAATTCTGCTTGTAAAAGAGAACGACGGCAGGTGGTCGCTGCCCGGCGGATGGTGCGATTTCGATTTGTCGATTGCAGAAAACACTATAAAGGAGACGAGAGAAGAGGCGGGGCTTGACGTTACCGCCGACAGACTCATAGCCGTCCAGGACAGAAAAAAGCACAATGAACCTCCTTATGTTTACGGAATTATAAAGACATTCATGCTTTGCTCTGCGATCGGCGGTGAATTTAAGGAGAATTCGGAGACGACGGAAAGACGGTACTTTTCAAAATCCGAGCTTCCCGAGAATCTGAGCGTGGAAAAGGTAAACAAAGAGCAGATTTTAATGTGCTTTGAGGCTAAGGACAATGAGAATTGGGAGGTTGTATTCGATTGATGTCGGATATCGAAAACGCAAAAAACGCGCTCGATGGGCATTCGCTCGCTCTGTGCAGGGACGGGGAAATCATAACGAGCGATTTAAGAGGCGTTGCTCCCATGCTGTCGTTTCTTGATAATAAAACAGACCTCTCGGGTTTCTCCGCCGCCGACCTTATCGTAGGCAAAGCCGCCGCCATGCTGTTTGTAAAGGCAGGTATAAAAGAGGTCTACGGCCGTGTTATGTCTCAATCGGGACGTGATTTTCTCATTCGTCACGGGATAGAATGCTCGTACGGCGCTCTTTGCGAAAAAATAATCAACAGGGACAAAACGGATATCTGCCCGATGGAAAAAGCTGTTGCGGACGTCGATGACATTGACGAGGGAATCGAGAGAATAAAAAATAAGCTCTCATTTCTTCGTTCGATGAAAAAATAAGAGCTTTGAAATTTTATTTTAAATACGCTTCGAGTCTGTATATCGGCTGACCGAGGTCTGTAAATCTTTTTTCGTACTCGGTCATAATGTTACCCTCGAATGAGCTGTTATGCAAATCGAGCGTGACGTTTTTTAATGCAAAGCCGTTCTGTGAAAATTCCTCTATCGAGTATTCGAAGAAATGCATGTTGTCTGTTTTTTGATGAATCTCCGCGCCGGGAGCGAGGAGCGGTTTGTAAATTTCGAGAAAACGGCGGTTTGTAAGCCGGTGCGAAGCGTATTTTTTCTTTGGAAACGGGCATGAGAAATTAAGATAAATCCGCTCTATCGAATTCGGAGTAATGTATTTCGGCAGATATTCCGCTCTGCATTTTACGAATTTAACGTTCGTAACTCCCATAGACTTCGCCTTTTTGCACGCCAACATGATGACGTTTGCGTTAAGTTCGACGGCGAGAAAGTTTATATCCGGGTTCAGCTTTGCCTTTTCGCAAATAAACTGACCCTTCCCGCATCCGATTTCGAGCTCGACTCTGTTATCGTTGCCGAACAGCTCTTTATAATCAAAATATTCTTTTTTATCGACGGCGGTGTTGTAGTTTCTGTCGTCGGTGACGGGGCTTAACAGTATATCCGAACACTCGAGGAGCTTTTCCTCGAGGTTTTTTTTACGTCTCATTCTCATAACGCGTACCTCTTTTTTAATATCCAGAATATTTTACTATAAAACAAAACGTAAATCAATATTGAAAATCGAATCGTAAGAATGTATAATCATATTCGGTGATTTTAATTATGTATGAAAATTTAAAAGAAGTCAAAAAGGATTCAGAGGAAATATTCGACGGCGTTATTCTTCATCTTTTTAAGGATACCGTAATTCTGCCCAACGGTCAGTCCGCAACGCGCGAGGTCATAAGACATAACGGCGCGGCGGCTGTAGTCCCGATTAACAAAAACGGCGAGGTTCTTATAGAAAAGCAGTTCCGATATCCGTTCGACTGTGTTATGACCGAGATACCCGCGGGCAAACTCGATAAGGGCGAGGAGCCCGAGACGGGCGCAAGGCGTGAGCTTATGGAGGAAACGGGGCTTACAGGCGGAAAATTCGTATCAATCGGAACGCTCTATCCGTCGGTCGCATATGTGGACGAGGTAATTCATATGTACATAGCGACGGGCTTTACGCAGGGCGAAAATCACCTCGACGAGGATGAATTTTTAGAGACCGAGTGGGTGCATATAGATAAGCTTTATGAGAGCGTTATGGCGGGCGAAATACCCGATTCCAAAACCCAGACGGCGATATTAAAAACGTATTGTCTGTTTCATGAGGGTAAACTGGATTTGTAATAATATTTAATTAAAAAGAGGAACCGAGCCGATTGCGACCCGATTCCTTTTGTTTTTTTTGATTGAATTATACTTCTTCGCCTTCTGAAAGTGTTTCCGTTACGGGGACGGTAACTTTTCTGTCGTAGCAGGAGAAGATTTCTTTTACTCTGTTTTCGTCGGGCTTTTTCGTAATAAGGCTTACAAGCAGAACGATTACGATTGAGCCGACCATCGCGAGAACTCCGCAGTTGATCGGGCTTTGTAAGAAC
>JALEQX010000029.1 GCA_022763825.1 Oscillospiraceae bacterium
GGCGCAAACGAAACAACCTGAAACTGACACGAAACGACCAAGTCTTGACACGCTGACTAAAAGACTCGAAATCAGTTTGCGAGCAATCGCACGCGGGTTCGAATCCCGCCCTCTCCGCCACAAACCCAGTCATATCAAGGCTTTTGCCCATATGACTGGGCTTTTCTTTTCTCTCAAGGTCACATCGGCGGTTATGCTGACGGCAGAAGCGGTATTTTTATTTTTTTGCGCGGGGTTATTTTAAATCGGAACTTGCGGACGGTACTCCGTTTACCGAACGAGGGACACAGAAAATCAAAAAAACTCGGGATAAGATTTATTTATATACCGATTATTGCTCTTCCCGTGTGCGGGATAATTTCCGTATTATTTAAAACGAAAACACGGAAAATATTGGTAATTTCCTAAAACGTTATAACAGTGATTGTGCTGATTCTCGTTTCGCTCGTATTTCGTTACGTCGCAGGGATTGAAAATAACTATATCACTTAACCCGTAACAGACGGGAAAAAAATCCCCGGAACCTAATTAAGGTTCCGGGGACGTTTTGTTGTTTTGATTTTAATAACCTCTTATAGCTTTGAGGTCGCGGTAGTTTATTAATTTGATTCCCAGTGAATCGATGTGCTGTTTCGTCTTGGGGTCGGAGAAAAGCTTGTACTCCCATACTCTGCGGTTCCATGTGCCGGTAATGTTCTTAATTTCCTCACACTCGACAGCGGGGTGGATATACGTTTCGGTGATACCGGGTTCGAACGAACGGTAAAGTTCGTAGATATACTCTCTGAAATTTTCATAGCTTTCCGCCTGCGGACCGTTCCAGTCGCCGGGCATGAGGTAGTCGAGCAGCGCTACTTTGTGTGCTTTTCCGAGCTGTTCGAACTTCGCAAAAAGCTGTTCGACCATCTCCTTGGGAACCTTAATGTCTAGCATTGCGTTGTCGAACATAGCGTCGGTAAATTTCGTCGGGAATCTGAACGGAAGTCCGTACTTGCCGACAGCTTCGATAGTCGCACCGAGAAGCTCGAATCTGCCCGTTTCAATGCCGTAGAGAGAACCCATGTGGTTGTCGGCGTGTGACGGTTCTACGCCGAGTTTACGCATTTTTTCAATCTGCGCGATAACTTCACCCGCAGTCTCGGCAATGTCCGCATTTTTTTCAAACTCGTCGGATTCATGATAGAAATAACCCTGCTCGTCTCTTAACGAGTCGGTGTTCGACGAATTAACGGGAGCCCAGCGGTAACGGCTCCATTCCGAGGTTGTTGTCAGGTGTACGCCTATGGCGAACTGCGGATTTTCCTTTGCAAACTGCGCGGCTTCGAGAGCCCACGAACAGGGAGTCATTATCGTAGCGGAAGTGATACCCCCGCTTTTTAATAAGTCCATTGTCGCTACGTTGTGCGCGTGGCACATGCCGAAATCGTCGGCGTTGATTATGAGATACTTGTCCATGTGTTATGATATCCTTTCAAATATATATTTTGTTTAAATGTTATTCGTCGTTATGCGTATTATCGTGAATAATATAATCCTTTACGAGGTTTAAAAATCCCGAGTCGAGAACCGCGTCAATCATAATTCCGTCCGGCGTGTATTCCTCACTTATCAGTTCTCCTTCGTTTCTGATTCTCGACGTTAAATTTCCGTCCGAATACGGAATAATAAGTTTAACCCTGCGCCTCGTGTTTTCGAGCATGGAGGCGGTTTTTTCAAGCAGAGCGGGAAGTCCCTCGCCTGTTTTTGCCGAAATTCTGACTGTGTTTCTGTCTACGGAGAAAAAGTGAAGATTCGGCGTAAGGTCACACTTATTAAACACGGTAAGGACGGGTTTATCCGACGCTCCGAGTTCTTTTATTGTATCGAGAGTTACCTCAATCTGCTGTTCGTAGTCGGGATTAGACGCGTCGCATACGTTTAAAATAAGATCGGCGTAAACAACTTCTTCGAGCGTGGATTTGAATGATTCGACGAGCGAGTGGGGAAGTCTTGAAATAAATCCTACCGTATCAACGAGAATTACCGATCTGCCGTCGGGGAGTTTTAATGCGCGTGAGGTCGGGTCGAGAGTTGCGAAAAGTTTATTTTCCGTCAGCACGCCCGCGTCTGTCAGCGCATTTAAAAGAGTCGATTTTCCCGCATTCGTATATCCTACGATTGCAACTGTCGTAACTCCCGTTTTCTCTCTGCGTTTATGAAGAAGCGCTCTTCTTTTTACTACGTTGTCAAGAGCGTTCTCCAGCGATTTAATCCGTCTTCGTATATGTCTCCTGTCGCTTTCCAATTTGCTCTCGCCGGGACCTCTCGTTCCGATTCCGCCTCCGAGTCTCGACATTGACGTACCTTTGCCGGAAAGACGGGGAAGCATATATTTAAGCTGTGCGAGTTCGACCTGGAGTTTGCCCTCGCCGGTTCTTGCGTTGAGAGCGAAAATGTCGAGAATCAGCGTTGTTCTGTCAATTGTTCTGACATCCGTAAAATATTCAATATTCCTCTGCTGCGACGGAGTAAGCTCGCCGTCAAAAATCAACAGGTCGATTTCCGCCGATTTGCACATATCGCGCAGTTCATACAGTTTGCCCTCGCCGATATAGGTCGTGTTTTCGGGCTTATCGCGTTTTTGAATCATTTTGCCGTAAATTTCAGCTCCCGCCGTTTCGGCTAGCTGTTCAAGCTCGCATATCGAAAGTTCGGCGTCAAAATAGCCCGTGTCGACGCTGACGAGAATACATCTCTCTTTTTCGTCGGAATTATGGTGAAAATCAGTCATAAAAATTGCCTCTTGTGTTTTTGTACGTTACATTTTACCATAATAAATGCATATGTTCAAGTTATATT
This sequence comes from Oscillospiraceae bacterium, assembly GCA_022763825.1. Lineage (GTDB taxonomy): Bacteria > Bacillota > Clostridia > Oscillospirales > Acutalibacteraceae > CALACW01. The sequence continues at coordinate 2,839 of JALEQX010000029.1, forward strand.
TATTTAAAAAAGAGTATACAAATTCGTCATAAACGTGCTATAATTAACTTGAATTTTAATAATGTAAGGTGTTTATTATGTCGGATAAACAATTAACGAAGAAAAAAGTGTATGACGTATTGATCGTCGGAAGCGGAGTCGCAGGTAAATACGGCGCGCTTCAGTTTGACGAAAATACGGACGTGCTTCTTCTTTGCAAATATGATAAAATAACCTCAAACAGTAATCTCGCTCAGGGCGGAGTTGCGGCTGTTCTCGATTTAAAATACGACAGCTATGAGGAACATTTCAACGATACCATGATAGCCGGACGTCAAGCGAACGACCCTGAGGCTGTCGATTTGCTCGTTCATGAGGGACCCAAAGCCGTTATGGATATTATGGAGAACATGGGCGTTGACTTTGACAAAAAACCGGACGGCACGCTTGATAAAACGCTCGAGGGCGGACATTCGAAACGCCGTATCATGCATCATAAAGATACTACGGGCGCCGAAATTGTCGAAAAACTCAACAAACAGGTCGAAAACCGTGAAAATATAGAACAGTGCGAAAATTCCGCGCTGTACAGACTTGTAAGAGTCAAGAGCGGATTCAGAGCCGATATCATTACGAACGACGTTCTGCACAGCGTTTTTTGCTCGTACTGTATACTCTGCACGGGCGGTATCGGCAGAATTTATAAATACACGACCAACCCCAAGACCGCCACGGGCGACGGAATCAGAATCGCGTACGAATTAGGTGCGTCGATAAAGAATTTAAGTTACGTTCAGTTCCATCCGACGGCGTTTGACTCGGACGACGGCGAACAGTTTCTTATCAGCGAATCGGTAAGAGGTGAGGGCGCGTATCTTAAAAACGTCAACAAAGAGCGTTTTATGGACAGATACGACAAGCGCCTGGAACTTGCGCCCAGGGACGTTGTTTCAAAATCGATAATCCTTGAATCGAGACGAACCGGAAGCAATCATTTTTATCTTGATATAACGCACGAGGACAGCGAATTTCTTAAAAAGAGATTCCCCGGAATTTATGCCGGATGCCTCGAACACGGGGTTGATATGACTAAGGACATGATACCTATATTTCCCTGTCAGCATTATTTAATGGGCGGAATAGAGACCGACCTCGACGCGAGAACGACAGTTTCGAGACTTTATGCGGCGGGTGAATGTGCAAACACGGGCGTTCACGGCAAAAACAGACTTGCCAGTAACTCGCTTCTTGAGGCTCTCGTATTCTCAAAACGAGCCGCCGATGATATCAAACGCTGTATGTCAGCCGGATTCCCGAAGGTAGAGGAACATCCGTATTCGTACGACGCGTCGGGCGCACCCGTTCCGGCTTCTATAAAGACGGATATACGTTCGATAATGCAGAGAGCGTATTTCGTATTTCCCGATCAGGCGGCGGTAAGACAGGGACTTTTCCAAATTGACAGTATTCTTAAAAGACTGCACGGAGGAAAGTATGCGATAACGACCGAATTCTGCGAGACTTTGAGTATGGCGACTGCCGCGAGAATTATATTAAAGGAGGTCGAGGAACAGTGATACTGCCCAAATTCTACGTTGACGATATTATAAAAAACGCGATTAAAGAGGATATTAATTATCTTGACATTTCGTCCGCGTATGTTCTCGACGAAAATGAGCGGGTAAACGCATATTTTGTTTCAAAAGCCGACGGAGTCCTGTGCGGAATCGATGTCGCAATGAGAGTTTTCGAGCTTCTCGACGATACATTCGAATATGAAAAACTCAAGAATGACGGCGGCGAAATTAAAAAAGGCGATGTTATAGTAAAATTCTCGGGCAAGGGTGTTCTCATGTTACAGGGCGAACGCACCGCGCTCAATTTAATACAGCACATGTCGGGCATTGCGACGATGACTTCCCGCGCGGTAAAAGCCGTCGAGGACACCGGCGCGTCGATTGCCGACACGAGAAAAACTCTCCCCGGACTTCGCGCATTGCAGAAATATGCCGTAACGTGCGGAGGAGGCAGAAATCACCGTTTCAATCTTTCCGACGCGGCTATGCTTAAGGACAATCATATAGACGCAGGGGGAGGAATCGAAAAAACCGTCGGTCTGTTAAGACAGAAAATCGGTCACACCGTAAAAATCGAGGTCGAGACGAGAGACCTTGACGAAGTTAAAGAAGCCGTAAAAGCCGGCGCGGATATCATAATGCTTGACAATATGGATGTCGGCACGATGCGTGAGGCGGTTAAGATTATAGATAAACGCGCGCTCACCGAAGCGAGCGGAAACGTTACGTTAGACAATATAGCCGAGGTAGGAAAAGCCGGAGTCGATATTATATCGATGGGTGCGCTTACACATTCCGTAAAAGCTTTCGATATCTCGATGAAAATAGCGAAATGAACGGAGAGGGTTTTACATCATTTCAAAAGGCCGTCGAGGAGATGACGGTCGGTTTGGGAAATACGCAGGAAAATATCGAAAAAACGACGTCTTTTTTTGAAAAGCTCTGGGAACAGATAAAGGATTATCTTGCCTCGGCGGGAATAAATCTGCTTATCGGTCTCGTTATACTCGTAATCGGATGGAGACTTATAAATATCTGCGTCAATAAATTCAAAAAATCAAAGGCGTATTCTAAAATCGACCCGACCATGGCTTCGTTTATGAAGAGCGTCGTTTCGATAGGTCTTAAAATACTGCTTGTGATAGTCGTCGCTTCGATTCTCGGAGTTCCGATGGCTTCCATGATAACGATAATCGGTTCCTGCGGTCTTGCAGTCGGTCTTGCGTTACAGGGCAGTTTGAGCAACATAGCGGGCGGATTTATTATAGCCGTTATGAAGCCGTTTAAGGTCGGCGATTTTATTTCGTCCGGACAGTATTCCGGCACGGTCAAGTCGATAAATATTTTCTATACGAAAATAATAACGTCCGACAACAGTATGGTGTTGATTCCTAACAGTGAGATTTCGAACACAGCTATAACCGACTGCAACGCATTCGATACAAGAAAACTGATACTTGATATTTCGGTTGATTATTCCGCCGACGCCCAGACGGTCAAGAATCTTTTAATGAAAGCCGCGCAGGACAATGAGCTCGTTCTCGATACTCCGGAATGTGAGGCGGTTCTTATAAACTACGGCGACAGCGCACTTGATTTTCAGCTTCGTGCGTGGTGTAAGTCGGAGGACTACTGGCAGACCAAGTTTGCTCTTTTGGAGCAGATAAAAGAACTGCTTGACTTGCATTCGATAGGAATTCCGTACCCGCAGATGGATGTTCATATCGATAATAAAAAATAAAAAGAATAAATAATAAACCCGTACCGTTTCGTAAATTTACGACTGACGGTGCGGGCTTTTTTTGTTATTAATTGATTTAATTATTGTCCTGCGGTTTTTTGCGTCTGACCTTTTCCTTTGTTCCGTCGGGACGGACAATGTACGAGTTGCTCAGCACTCCGTGAAGCGAGGCTTTGTACGCGTCGATGTATTCGCGTCTTAATTTCTGCTGTTCGTCCTTTTCCTCGTCGGTAAGCTCTCGTTCTTTCGCCGACTTTGCGAGGACGTTTAATCTGTCTATATTTTTCTGTTCCATTATAATCACCGAGATATATTTTACTACATAATACGGCAAAATTCAATATTTTTGATTATATACTTGTAAAGAAATATTAATTAAAGTATAATATAAAAAAGAAATGAGGTTGGTATATATGACAGTATATGAAGCGGTCGCTTCTCTTGTAAATTACGGTATGGAAAAGGAACTTATCAAACCTGCCGACTGCGTTTATGTGAGAAATCTTATCTTAGACGTTATCGGCTCGGATGATTATGAAGAGTGTGAAGCTCAAAAGGACGCTCAGCTTGAGGATATTCTGAAGGTTCTGCTTGACTTTGCGGTTAAAAACGGCGTGTGCGAGAATTCGGTTACATACAGGGATTTGCTCGACACTAAAATTATGAATTGTCTTATGCCCCGTCCGAGCGATGTTATCGCCGAGTTTAAATCGAGATATGAAAAGGACAGAGCTTCGGCGACGGATTATTACTATTCGCTTTCGAGAAATTCCGACTATATCAGAACATACAGAGTTAAAAAGGATATGAAGTGGATTGCGCATACCCCGTACGGCGATATGGATATTACGATAAATCTTTCAAAGCCCGAAAAAGACCCCAAGGCTATTGCCGCGGCTGCCAAGACAAAGACGGCTTCCTACCCCAAATGCATGCTGTGCCGTGAAAACGAGGGTTATGCCGGCAGAGTAAATCACCCCGCAAGGGAGAACCACAGAATCATTCCCGTTGATATCTGCGGGGAAAAATGGTTTATGCAGTACTCTCCCTATGTTTATTATAATGAGCATTGTATAGTATTTAACGGCAGTCACACGCCGATGAAGATTGACGAAAAGGCGTTTAGAAAACTTTTCGCGTTCGTTAAGTTTCTGCCCCATTATTTCGTAGGTTCGAATGCAGACCTGCCGATAGTAGGCGGTTCGATTCTCGCTCACGAGCATTTCCAGGGCGGAAGGTATGATTTCGCAATGGCTAAGGCACAAGTCGAGAGAGAACTTAAATTCGACGGATTTTCGGACGTATCCGCGGGTGTTGTAAAATGGCCTATGACCGTTATCAGATTAAGCGGTAATGACACAGACAGAATATGTGCTCTCGGCGGAAAAATTTTGTCCGCATGGCGAGAATACACAGACCCCGACGCGTTTATATTCGCCGAGACCGACGGCGTACCGCACAACACGATAACCCCCATAGCAAGAAAACGCGGGGAAAACTATGAGCTTGACCTCGTTTTGAGAAACAACATAACGACTGACCGGTACCCCGACGGCGTATATCACCCGCATCCCGAGTACCATCATATAAAGAAGGAGAATATCGGACTTATAGAGGTCATGGGTCTTGCCGTTCTGCCTGCGAGACTCAAGGATGAAATGGCGTCGCTGAGAGAGGCGATACTTTCCGGCGAAGATTTCTCAAAGAATGAGACAATAGGCAAGCACTATGAGTGGGCTATGAGCTTTAAGAAAAAGTATGATAAAATAGATGAAAGCAACGTCGACGATATAATTAAAAACGAAATAGGCATTGTTTACAGCTCGATTCTCGAACAGTGCGGAGTATTTGCCCGAAATGAAAAGGGTAGGGCTCATATAGACAGATTCGCTGAGTATGTAAATAAACTTATAACACAATGTGAATAATTTTTTAATAAAAGTATCGACATTCGCCGTACGATATGGTATTATACAGATGTAAAGAGGTGACAGTAATGAATATCGATCTTATTAATACCGATATTGAAGAGATGGATCCGGAGATGGGTGTTGACCCCGGTTTACTTACCAAGTTAGTTAATCTTATTCAGGAATTAATTGCTAAGCTCAGAGAGATGTTTATTAAACCCATTGGCTGACGAAATAATAACTGAACAATAAAACCGCACTGTGATTGTTATGACATACAGTGCGGTTTTTTGTATAAAAAAAACGTTTTGCCGTATCAGCGCAGACTGAACAGCAAAACGAAAATAAACAAAGACTATATTCCGTATTCTGCATTAAAATTACATGCTTTACGGAATATAGTCCATTTTTTATGGGAAATTAATCTTGTTCTGTTTATATACCGCAGATAAGCTCCGAAAGATCCGTGTAGAATTTAAAGAAGCCGTCCAGAGAACCGAAAGCTTTTTCATCCGCAGCATTGCAGAAGTCATAGTGATCGACTCCGTAGAGCGTCGGCATTACATTCCAAACTCCCGGAATCAAGGTTCTTGACTCGTCATATGTAACGTGATCCTCGTTAAAAGGATAAAGCGCGCTCTTGAGGGGAACTATTCCGTCGTTCGCACTCCAGCCCTTGTCAATGAATTTTCCGCCGATAAACATATTGACGGAATTACAGATGAGGGGAGAGGATATTTTAAACGGGGCAAATGCGTCGTATTCCTTATTAAGCTTGGAATAACCGAATTTTGCGTCCTCGGTTATGCATGCCGAATATGAAAAATAATATGCGGATTTTACCGTTTTTATTTTCTTATTGAGCTTCTCCGCGCCCTGAACCGTCAAATCATAGCCGCAGTGGTCTTTTGAAAATCCGAGCTTAAGACATGCAAATGGCTTGAGTCCGGCTTTTTCGCCGCTTATCGGGTCTTTGGAAATGCCCCATTGATCGAGCATGAGGTCAAATGTCGATTTGCCGGAAACGCATTTTGAATGAAGAATAAAAATCATCAAAACCGCAGGGAGAACAGGATCGGAAAGATAATTTGCCGCGGTTGAACCGTTGTGCGGAGAAGAAATTGTCGTTATGGAATGAATACCCTTTTCATGACCGCCTTTAAAAAGCTCGGAGCAGTCGTCGGGCGAGGCCTTAGCTTCCGTCTCGTCGCCGTAGGCAAGAAGAGAAGCCATAAGACGTATCGTTTCGCCTCCGAACGAGTGTCCTACAAAATTAAGAGGGCTTTCAAGATCCCACGGTTCGCCCATTGCCGCTCTGCCTGTATAATCGCGTCCGTAACGCGCATGACCGTACTCTTTTGAATGTGCTTCGCCGTAATCGACGACCGTGCCGGTAAGCTGTGCATAAAGCTCGCAGGCTCTGTCCCATGCGCTGCTGAAGCCTCCGACGGACGGGTTATATACCTTGTAGCCCCGGTCACGGAGATACGTTATCACGTTGTTCTGAGGCTGAGTTCCCCAATACGGGCTTTCGGCTTCCTTTGCGGAATCCTCACCCCAGCCGTACATTCCGTGAACGTAGATGAACGGGTAGTCGGTTTTCTTTTCGCTGTCGGCAAAGCTCACGGCAGAAAACGATACGAGCATGCAAAGGCAAAGTAAAATGCTGATTGCTGATTTGATTAATTTTATTTTCATGTGAATTCTCTCATCCGGTTGACCTGGGAATTGCGGTTTTATCAATAAATAATCATATTTAACGACAGCTATCGGAAAACAGTTCTTCAATATGGTTAATGTGGTTGATATACGGTTTATTCTTTTTGAATTTAAACCGAAAATCGCATTTATGACGAAGGTTCAACAGATTTAAAAATAATACAACAAAAAAGAATGCCGTATCCTTTTTTAATAAAAAAAACGGCAATTCTTTAATTCAGATAAAAAATTACTTGTTTGTGCTTTCCTCGGGAACAATATCTTTTATAAATCCGAAAAGCTTTTTAAGAAATTCGAAAATAACCTTGAGAAGAGCAATAAGTTTATCAATTGTCATGATTAATACACCTCACAAATAAATTAAAAAACACGGATTACTTTGTACCGTCTTCACGCTTTATGAGTCCGAGAACAATGAACAACTCTTTGAGAAAGTTGTAAATAATTGTGAAAAACTCAACGATTTTATCCATTAAAATACACCTCCCGTACTTAGCTTATATTAATAATATCATAAGTGTTTTCTTTAAGCAATCATATTTTAACAAATTATGAATTGTTTACATTCTTGCAATATTTATATCACATTAAAAAGAATTGTTTACATTAAACTGCGCCTGTGGTAAAATATATTGGAATTCTTATTATAGAGGTAATATATGAACGGAAGATTAAGTTTTAATAAGGACGGTAAATTTATCATTTTGCAGGTCAGCGACACGCAGGATTTACAGTTTGCCCGTCCGGCTATGAAGAAAATGCTCGATATCGCGTACGACGAGGTCAAGCCCGACCTTGTTGTTTTAACGGGAGACAATATCCTCGGCAATCATTTATGTGACGCGCGTTTCGGCTCGAGAAAGGTAATTAAGACAAAAGAGGGCGAGTATGAGGCTATGAAAAAAGCCGTCGCTCACGTTGTTGAGCCGATTGAAAAACGCGGTATTCCGTTTGCGATGATATACGGAAATCACGACGACAGAAATATGATAACAAAAGAGGAGCAGGCGGATATTTACAGAGCGTATCCGCACAATGTCGGACTCGACGACCCGAAGGAGGGTATAGACTGCGACACGTACAATATCCCGATATATGCTTCAGATTCGGATAAGATAAAATATAATATCTGGATGTTCGACTCCGCAGGATACGACAAACAGTCAGACAAGTGTTACGAATATGTAAGCAAGAATGCGGTCGACTGGTACGTTAAAAAGAGCGATGAGTTGAAGGAGCTTAACGGCGGAAAGGCTGTCGACTCGCTTTTGTTCCAGCATGTTCCGTTTCCGGAGACTGCCGGGCTTGTTGTTGAGTGTGACGAAAATGACCCGGACGTTATACCGTTTTGCGGAAATACGAGAGACGGCAGGCGTTTCAAGGTTGACAGAACCAAGGTTCATCACGGCGTTATGGGCGAATATCCCGCGTGCTGTGATGAAAATTTCGGTCAGTTCGACGCTATAAAGAAGCAGGGCGACGTGCGGGCGGCAGTATTCGGTCACGACCATCTCAATAATTTTGAGGCTGTGCTCGACGGCATTGACATTATCGGAACTCCGTGCGCCTCGTTCAGATGCTACGGTGACAGAAACAGGGGAGTCAGAGTATTCATTATTGACGAAAACGACACGTCGAAATACGAGACTTACGTACTTACATACAAGGCTCTGTGCGGAGACGGACTCGGCGCCCGGATCAGATACATTTGGGACGCGGACGGAATGTTTAAGTCAAAATGCGCGCTTATCGCGGGGGCTTCGGCTGCCGTAATCTCTGCGGGACTGCTGAGTGCGTGCATTATTAAAAAGAGACGGGAGAAAAAGTAATGGATATTAAATTTAACAATCCTCTGTCCGAATCGTGGTACGCTGACCCCGAGGCAAGATTTTACGAGGGCAAATACTGCATTTACGTTACGCGCAGTCTGCCGTATGACGAACAGCTCAATCATGATATGTTCGTCTCCGACGACCTCGAACACTGGGAGATTAAAAAGGATATTATAGATATGTCCGGCTTTCCGTGGGTAAAACGCGCGGTGTGGGCTCCGACGATTATTGAAAAGAATTCGAAATACTATTATATCTTCGCTTCAAACGATATACATGCTGATAACGAGGGGGGCGGACTCGAAATTGCCGTGTCCGATTCTCCGTTCGGACCGTTTAAAGCCTATCTCGGCAGACCGCTTATTTCTACGTTTATAAACGGCGCTCAGCCTATTGACGCGCATTTATTTAAAGATGACGACGGTACGGTTTATCTTTACTACGGCGGATGGAAGCACTGCAATGTATGTAAGATGAATGATGACATGACGGGATTTGTACCGTTTGACGACGGCGAGACGTTTAAAGAGGTCACGCCCGAAAATTACGTCGAGGGACCGTGTATGATGAAGCGCGGGGATAAGTATTATTTCATGTGGTCGCACGGCGGATGGACACAGGGAACGTACAGCGCAGACTATTCGATATCCGATTCGCCCATAGGTTCGTTTGTATCGAGAGGTACGATTCTTTCCTCACAGCCCTCTGTTGCGGAGGGACCCGGACATAACGGATTCTTTCAGCTTGAAAACGGCGAAACGCTTATGGTATATCACAGACGGCGGTATGATATGAAGGACTCCAATGCGAGATTTTTATGCATTGATAAAATGGAATTCGACGGGGAAAAAATTAAACCTGTTATAATGACTTGACGAAATAAAATGAACGGCTCGGCGAACAAAATCGCCGAGCCGTAATTTTGTATTGAATTTGAATTATTCAGCTTTTGCCTCAGATTCTTTTTTTTCCTCTTTCTTCTTTCTGAAAAGAAGCTTGTCAACGGGGAAGTAGAGGAAGAACTGGAGCGCGGAGCAGACAGCCGTCGCGATGTTCGCCGCGAGAACGTCGGACATGTTCTTGTTTACAAGAAAATCCTTGAGCGTGGGGTTAAGCCATGCGGAGAATACGATAAGCGCGATGGTGAAAACTATGTAAATGGGAAGAGTTACGGCGATGTTCGCGCTTGAATTGAAAGTTTTTTCACGGTTTACGAAGAACGAAACGATCTGTGCCGCAATATTCGCGGTGTTGTTGACTATGAAATAGCCGAGACCGCCCGCGGCGGCTTCGCATGTAAATATCCACCAATGGAAATCCTGTGAGTAAAGCTCATGGATAAAGGGTATGAATTTAAGAACGTTAAGAAGCGTAAACTGAACTATGCACGCAAGCAGACTTACGACTATGAATTTAACGAACTGCCACAGTGTTTTTACTCCCGAGCCTTTAGCTTCCGCGCCGGCGTCGATATCTTTTAATTTTGACATTATGTATCACTCCCGAATTATTCTGAAAAACAGTATATCATACCGTAAAGAAAGTTTTCATTAATAAAATGTTAATTTTACTTATTTGATTCGCTTCTCGTCTCATGCGCGGGGAGAAGAATCTTTATTTTTTTGCCTATTTTGTATTCAAGAGTGTTGTTTGAATCCTTGAGCGTGAACGAAGCCTTGTTTCCGTCGTTGTCAACCTCGTACTTAGGCGTAGCTTCAAACTTGATTTTAAGATAATCGGTGCTGAATGTGACTGTAAATTCCTTATACTGTCTTAGGTCTATTTCATCCTTTAAATATTGTATAAAAAGCTCCTTAATAAGCTTCGGAGACAGACTTTTAACGAACACGGCTTCGAACTTTCCGTCGTTCATGTCTACGTCCTTGAATAAGTTGACTCCGCCCGTGCCTTTTGAGTTTAATATGCAAGCCATTATACATTCGCATTCTTCCTCAACGCCGTCGTGCTCGTATGTGAATTTAAGCTTATTCTGCTTTGACGCGAGGACGGGAACCGCCGATACGACGTACGCCGCGTGACCGAGCGCCTTTTTTAATTTGTTGTTTACAAGATAAGGAATCGGAGCGACAAATCCGAATGCCGAAACATACGAAACGGGCTCTCCGTTTACGGTAAACGAATCCATCATTGCCTCATGTCCGCCGTCTGCCAGGAGATCGACGCTTTTTATCGCGTCCTTACGGCTTAAACCGAAATTGTTCGCCATATCATTCGTCGTTCCAGTCGAAATATGGGCGTAAACGCTGTGCTGTTCTATCTCATAGAACGCTCTGAAAGCCTCGTTTACCGTGCCGTCTCCGCCTACGGTGATAAGCAGGTCGGAATCGGGGTCAAGCTGTTTTATAAGTTCGATAACGTGACCTGAATATTGGCTCTTTTCAACCTTGTGAAGCGTCATTCCTTTAGAAACGAAGCGGCATATAATATGTTCGATAATGCTCATTTTAAACTTTGTCGCAATGGGGTTATAGATGATGCTGAATGTTTTTAACATGTATTGTAATGCTCCTTTGCTGTCTTTTTTAGACTGATGTGTAATTAGAGTTTATCATCAGTCATACGTTTTGTCAATCGGGACTTGCAATATCGCTCGTTTTATTTCATATCAATTACGGGAGGCGATATATAAATGTCGTTTTTAATTTTTGAACGTATGCTCGGCGACCTTGTTTTTCTTGCGCTTCACCTTGATTCCAAGAGCGTATTTCCCCCTCCGCTGTCAAAATCGGAAGAAGAGAGGCTTATTAAATTAAAATGCGGGGGCGACAAAGAGGCGAGAAACAAGCTCGTCGAACACAATATGAGACTCGTCGTTCACGTTATTAAAAAATATTATTCCTCCGGGTGCGACCAGGACGATCTGATATCGGTCGGTACGGTCGGGCTTATCAAGGGTATAAACAGTTTTGACCCGTCAAAGGGCGCAAGGCTTGCAACATACGCGGCGCGGTGCGTGGAAAACGAGATACTGATGTATTTCAGAAATTTAAAAAAGACCGCCCAGGATATCTCCATGAGCGATCCTATTGAGACTGACAGCGAGGGAAACCCGCTCACATTGTCGGATATTATAAGCGTTGAGGATACGATTGCGGATGACATAGACCGCAGGATAAAATGCTCGCTTCTGACAAGACTTTTAGACGAGGTAGCCGACGAAAGGGAGAAACGTATTATCGTAATGCGTTACGGACTCGACGGGAACGACCCTCTGCCCCAGCGGGAAGTTGCACGGATTTTGTCGATATCGAGAAGCTATGTTTCGAGAATTGAGAAAAAGGTTCTCTCAAAACTTAAAAAGAGACTTGAAAACGAGAATATCAAGAATCATTTAACTTCATGACCCTCTGTATCGATAATGTCTCCGGGATTGGAATTCTTTAAAGCTTTCGTAACCGTGTGAATTACGAACAGCGATTCTATACCGCCGATAATGAGCGATACTCCCGCGAATATCATTATTACGGAATTGCCCGTGAACGGGTCGAGGAATAAAAGAAACGCAAAAAGCGTGCTGATAATTCCCGCCGCAAGGCAGACCCGCCAGTTCGGGATAAGACAGCGTTTCATTTCGACCGCAGTCTGTATATCGAATACGCTTGACGTTATCAGATAAAGTCCCGTAACGAACGGCAGGAGAAATTCGGCTCCCGCGGGGTGACAGACCATAAGAAGTCCGGCGAGTATGCTGAAAATTCCGCCCGCAAGGTCGAAGCGGAAGAACAGACCCAAAAGGTCGGAATTAAAATATCTTACGATTCTGTATATTCCCGAGGCAATAAATACCGCTCCGAGAATATAGTAAATTATCGAAGCCGAAATTCCCGGCCATATTATCATAACGAGTCCCATGACAATTATGAGACAGCTTACCGCCGCGGCTCCGTTTCTGTAACGTTTCCAGACATTCAGCATTATAAACACCTCATAAATTATAAATAGTAAAATGCAGATACGTTGATATCATTCTCAATGTATCTGCATTTATTATATCTGAGATTTATTAACTGTCGATTAATTAAAGCGTGTGTACATAAATTATCTCCCGTCGCATTTCGTTACCGCATTTTAATACGGGATTAAACGCGAGAGCGAACAGGTCGGTTGATTTACATTCGAGCTCGAAAACTTTTTTTGCTCTCTCGTCCAAAGCGTTTACGTCGGAGTAACGCATTATCACGGGAACCGAAGCCGTCTTTTTCATTTGCTTTAAAATATTTCTGCCCTCGTCGGTAAATCCGAGAACCCGTAAATACGGCGGGGCGGCGAGAGTGTACGATCTGTCGATTTCGAGGAACGCGGACATTATGATTCTTCTGATTCTCGAATGGGCGTAGCGTTTCGTTTTTATCTTAGAATAAAGCGAGTCAAGACTGTCGGAATCCCGTACCGCTTCATAAATTCTGTATTCGAGTCCCTCCGATACGTCGGGATAAGATAAAAAGTCTAAGGCTTTTTTTCGTCTTAAATGCGAGAGAATACATTTCTCGAGATCTTTCATGTCCGATTTTTCGCTTTTTCTGTATAATTCGAGTGTGTTTTCGGGAACGAACGGGGAGTAATCGAGCGACGAATTTATAATGCTTCGAACAGCCGAAGCGGAAGCGGTGCTTTCGTTTGTTTCATCCGAATCGTGACCGGCTCCCGAGCGTTTAATCGTAATCGGAGTCAGCGGATATTTATTCTTTATAACGCTTTTGACGTATTCGACTCCGAGCAGGTCATTCGGCGACGACAGAACGGATGATATTTCTTCTCCGGCGGATTCTTCGAGGGCTTTTTGACGTGCCGTCGGATAAGAACAGCCGTCGGTCAGATATTTTTTTATAATATTTTCATCAATATTTAAAAGCGCGTCAGCCGCGTCGGTTATTCTTTCGACATTGCCCGACTCGCTTCCGAAGGATAAAAACTCGCATATCCCCGTTGAATTTAACAGATAAACGGCGCCCGAAGCGAATTTTTCAGCCGAGGACATCGCCCACGGCAGGGGAAGCTCGAATACTATGTCCGCTCCGTTCGTAAGCGCAGCACGGGTTCTTACGCTTTTGTCGAACAGTGCGCACTCTCCGCGCTGGACAAAGTTTCCGCTCATAACGGCGATAACGGGGAGCCCCGTTTTTTCTTTTGTTTTATCTATCTGATATTTGTGTCCCGAATGAAACGGATTGTATTCCGCGACTACGCCTGCTGTTTTCATCTCTGTCTCCGTAAAAAAAAGTCTTGAAAAAGGGATTGTATAAGTATATAATAAACTTTGTGTGAAAAATTAGCAAGTATTTTATTGCGGAGGTATATTTTATTATGAAAATTCTCGTTATAAACGCGGGCAGTTCGTCTCTTAAATATCAGCTTATCGACATGGATACAAACGATTTGCTTGCAAAGGGTATCTGCGAACAGATAAGCTACGACAACTGTACTTTTACGCATAAGGTTCCCTCGGATGAATCCAAGAACATTATTAAGAAGCCGCAGCTTATGGCTGACCATATGGCGGCAATCAATATCGTTCTCGACACTCTCACGAGCGCGGAGCACGGAGTTATTAAGTCAATGGACGAAATCGGCGCTGTCGGACACAGAGTACTGCACGGCGGAGAGAAGTTCAAAGGTTCCGTTCTCTTTGACGAAAAAGTCGAGGAGGCTATCAAGGAGTGCTTCCCTCTCGGACCTCTCCACAATCCCGCAAACCTTACGGGTATCAAGGCATGCGAGGCTATAATGAAGGGCGTTCCCCAGGTTGCCGTATTCGATACGGGATTCCATTCGACCATGCCCGACTATGCTTACATGTACGCTCTTCCCTATGAATATTATGAAAAATACGGCATACGCCGTTACGGCTTCCACGGAACGTCTCACCGTTTTGTAAGCAAGAGATGTATCGAGCTTCTCGGTTCTCCCGAACATTCCAAGATAGTAACCTGCCACCTTGGCAACGGCTCCTCGATTTCGGCTGTCGTTGACGGCAAGTGCTTTGACACCACCATGGGCGTTACGCCTCTTGAGGGTATTATAATGGGTACTCGCTGCGGTTCTATTGACCCCGCTATTGTTCCCATTATCATGAAGAACGAGAATCTCACTCCCGACGAAATAGACACCGTTATGAATAAAAAATCCGGTATGCTCGGACTTACAGGCACCAGCGACAACAGAACTATCGAGCAGAGAGCGAAGCAGGGCGACAAGAGAGCCAAACTCGTTGAGTCGATGCTCTGCCATCAGCTTACTAAGTACATAGGCGGATTCGCAGCGGCTATGGGCGGTCTCGACGCTGTCGTATTTACCGGCGGTATCGGCGAGAATAACCCGCAGTACAGAACGAGAGTCGCCGAAAAGCTCGAATTCCTCGGCACCGCGATCAATGAGGAGACAAATACACTCCGCGGTGAGGAAGTTGAAATTTCCGTTCCCGGCTCAAAGGTTAAATTGTTCGTTATTCCGACCAATGAGGAGCTTATGATAGCTCAGGACACGAAAGAGATTGTAGAAGCTCTGTAATCTATAATTGAATTAGTAATAAATAATCCCTCCGTTTCGGCTCGGCGCCGAGCGGGGGGATTTTCTTTTGTAAAAAAGAAATTATACATCTTGACTTAGTATATTTGTGTATGTTATATTAAAATTGCAAATAATTTAAATCATTTTATGAAAGGATTTTACAAAATGATTAAGAAAAAGAATAGGATTTTAGCTTCTATTTTGTCTTTACTATCGCTGTTAAGCGTTGTTTTCTCTGTAAATATTACGGC
>JALEQX010000076.1 GCA_022763825.1 Oscillospiraceae bacterium
TTATTGTTTGTTGACAAACGTCATAAATTGTTAGATAATATACCTGTATTATTTATTAAATCCGTCGAAAGGGGATTGCTATGGAATCAAAAGGATTGACCCACGGCATTAAAATGAAAGATAAAATCGGCTATGCGCTCGGCGACATGGGCGGACTGCTGACGTTTTCGCTCATCGGCGCGTTTCAGAATAAATTTTATACGGACGTTTTGAATATCGACCCCGCAAAAATCGCGGTGCTGATTCTCGTTGCGCGTCTGTGGGACGCGGTAAACGATCCGATGTGGGGCGCGTTCATTGACTCGAGAAAACCGACGAAGCACGGTAAGTTCAGACCGTATATATTTTGGTTCTCGATTCCTCTGGCGGTTTCCGCGGTGCTGATGTTTATCGTTATTCCGAATTTAAGCCCGGCGAAATACCTGTTGTTTGCATATATCACGTATATTTTATACGGAATGATGTACACCGCCGTCAATATTCCCTACGGTTCATTGGCGTCTGTTATTACCGACGATGAAAGAGAGCGTTCATCGCTGTCGATGTGGCGTTCTATCGGCGCGGGTCTCGGCGGACTTCCCGGAACGGTGCTTCTGCCGATGTTTGTATACACGACCACGGGAACGTACCCGAACGGCACGAGCATTAAAATTCTCGACGGAAATAAACTGACGATGTTCGTAGCGGTTCTCGCGGTAATATCGGTCATCGTGTTCTTTTTCCATTTTAAATTAACAAAAGAGCGCATCGCGCCGATTGCAAAGGAAAAGGGCGATTACTCCGCATTTAAAACAATAAAAGATTTGATGAAAAACAGGTCGTTTGTCACTCTCTCGCTTGTTTCCATGCTTATAATCGCGTTCCAGTTCTATTATCAGGCGACGTATATGTACCTGTTTACGGATTATTATCACAAGCCGGGGCTTTACTCCATGGTTACGATATGCACGTATCTCCCCATGGCGATATTCATTCCCGTTATGAATAAACTGATAGACCGATTCGGCAAAAAGGAGCTGTGCGCCGTCGGAATGGCATTCGCGTGCGCGGTCATGCTCATTCTCTATTTTATAAAAACCGACAACCCGTACGTGTTCCTTGCGTTCACATTTCTCTCGGGACTCGGTCAGACGTTCCTCGTGCTTGAAATATGGGCACTCGTTATGGATGTTATCGACCACCACGAATCGAGAACATCGAGACGTGAGGAGGGCACCGGCTACGCGCTCATATCGTTTGCGAGAAAAATCGGTCAGACTCTTGCGGGAGTCGGACTCAACGCACTTCTTGCGCTTATTAATTATGACAGCGAACTGTCGAAAATGGGCGAGGCTCTGCCCGGCGAGGTCATGTCGAAACTTTACGATATTTCAACGCTCGTCCCCGCGGTCATGCTCGGACTTATGGCGGTAATACTTTTCTTTGGCTACGATTTATCTAAGAAAAAACTTGTTTCGATGAGAGAAGACCTTGCGAAGGTAAGAGAAAAGCAGTAATTTACCGTAAGTCAAAGAACAGCAATGATAATATTCGCGGTATGACAGAACGGCAAATCAGTCATGATTTGCCCTGAATTTCTTACTTCATATGCGCTCCTGCCGCCGAAACCGTTGCGACAATATTTCCGTCGGAATCCTTTACCGTTGTTTCGCAGAAACAGACGCGTCTGCCGTTCCTGATTCTTCTGCATTCGGCGGTAAGTTTATCCGTTTTCGCTCCGCTTAAAAAGTTGATATTGCTCGTCGCCGTAACGGTCAGCGAGTCGGGCGTGTTGCATGCGACAGCGAACGCAAAATCCGCAAGCGTAAACAGCGCGCCTCCCATGACTCCGCCGTGTGCCGCGCGGTGCGAATCTTCAACTTTCATGCTTATGCGCGAATATCCGTCGCCGACCTCTTCGATGACCGCGCCGAGGCACTCGCATGCGAATTTATCCCCTTTAAAAAATTCTCTTGCTTCTTCCAGCGTCATTTTAATCTCTCCTATTACTATGTAAATTACAGAGTGTTATAATTTTATCTTTACCTTATCAAACGCTTTATTTATAATATCTTTTTCGCCGTCTGACAGATTCATAAGTTCGGCGGCTTTTGTTACGTTTCGGCGAACCGTCGAGAAATCGGAAATTCCGTCGTAGCCGAGTGAGAGCGACTGATACCACAGCTTTTCAAGCGTGTTCGAATCGAGCGAATATCTGCTCATCAGATACGCGCAGTGCGAAATAACGGTCGAGTTCGTATGAACTCCGCCGAGGTCGCCGTCGTCCGTTTTATTATAATCGACAAAATATTTTCCGTACATTTCCGCCGGCGTTTCGTATTTATTCGGATTTGAAATATCCCTTACTGTATTCCAATCCTCGCCTAATGTCCAGTTTCCGTCGACAAAACAGGCGAAAATGTCGGCGTACGCCTCGTTTATTGCGCCCGTCGCTTTCTCATACGGCAGAACGCCCGCCGTACTCTCGATTACCGCGTGAGAATACTCGTGCGAAACGATGTCGAGAGCCGACGCCACGGTTGTTTTGCTCTTATTTTCGCTTGAATTATCACAGAAAAGCAGAGTCGAACTGTCAGAATCCCAAAACGCGTTATCATTGTACGAATTATCATGTACGGCAATGCTGACAACGGAACCGCGCCCGTCATACGAGTCGATTCCGAATTTATCCCTGAATGCGTTGTAAACCTTTATTATATTAAGATACGCGCTGACAGCCGAACTGTCATCAAACGTGTTGTCAAAACTCATAAGCTGAGAAAAACTGCGGTCCGCAGCCGAATCATCGAGAAACGCATAAACGCGGATATTACGCTCGGGATCCTCCATTTTGTATGTATAAAAATCATTTATAATGCTCGGGAATGTCTGAATTTTTCCGTGCTCGTCCGCGCCGGAGCCGGTCAAAGCAATACCGGAATCGTTCCTCGACTCGGTTTTTATGATCTTACCGCTGCGCGCGTCTATGAATACTTCGTCAGAAACGTAATAACCGTTTTTGTCATAGCCCGAAATGTCAACAATGTATGTATAAATCGGCGCGTTTTTATACTCGTCGAGCGCGTAAACGTAAAGCTCCGCGCTGTCTGCGTTAATTTCGCCGTTGTAGATATTTTCGGCAGTTTCGACCGCTTTGTCAACGGTTATGTCCGCCTTTTCGATATTTTTCAAAACGTCGTTTTCGAGTACGGAACTCGCAATGTAATCGCAGATTCCGTCCTTATTTACGCTGAGCGTAACGCGCCTGAGGTAAACCTCGTTATCTGCAAAAAATTGTCTGAACGTATACTGCGAGCCGAATTCGTTTGTTTTAGATGACAGCGGAACGAAACGCGCATTCTCTTTGTCCGCGCCGAGAACTCCCGCATTCTGTGTAAGAACCGCGAGCGCATCCGAGAAATTTTCAACCTTAATTTCGGAACAGACGCCGTCTATCAGCGTCACCCTGCCGTCGGAATCGGTTACAAAAACGTCGTTCCCGCCGTTCATATTTTTAATGTCGTCCGCCGTGTTTTCCATTGTTTCAAGTGTATTTTCCGGCATTATTTCGACGGTGAATTTCTTTTGTTTTTTCGTCGATCCGACTGTTATTTCGGCATCAAGCTCTGCTTTTATAACGTCGTTTTTGTCTCTTGTTATAACTCCGTCATTCGTAACTGCGCCTGACATAGACGTCCATTCGATTTTTGCCGTGGGGTAGGAAACAATTCTTTTCGGCAGTTTAATATTCTGTGTTACGTAAATATCGCTGTCGCCGGATGCGAATTCAACTTCAAGCTCGTCTGCCGCCGCCGAGGCGATAAAATCATTAAAATAATCCGACGTAATATCGTCGCTCTCGCCGAGAGGCTTTAATGCGTCGCATTCGTTAAAATGAATATCCGCGACGGGAATGTTTATCGTTTCACCGTTTAATGACGAGGTCATGTTTGTGATTTTTCCGGATGAAAGTGTGAATTTATATTCTGCACCGGAATTAAAGCGAAGTGTAAACGACGTGTTTTCATTCATTACCGAATACGTTTCATCGGTTTTGAGCAGACCGAAATAAAGCGAATAGTCGTCGAAACTCGAGCCGTAAATTTCGTCCGAATACGCTATGTACTGCGAGTGAACGCAGTCGACGTCGTATTCTCCGTCGTCGTCCCCGCCGGCGGAAACTATTATTATCCGCCTGTCGATTTTTTCGTTGTTTGTTCTTTCGGAAGCCTCTTTTTCGTATGTTTTAACGCTCACCGCACCGGCAGACGAGATAATCTGATCTTTTACCTTTTTTCCGCTTTCATAAATATCAACGCAAAACGGCTCGTTTTTCATTTTCGTAATAATTGCGGGCTGAGCGGTTTCCTGTAAATCCTCTATCTTTGAGGCTGTTCTCAATATTCTTCTCGCGTCGGGCGGGGTTATTTCTCCGTCTGCGTCGATGTCGCCGCGCAGGATGTCAAGTTCGTCGGGCTTGTCTATGAGCGCGGCGATTCTCAGCGCGGACAGCGCGTCGGCGGCTGTGATTTCGCCGTCGGAATTCATATCGGCGAGCATGAACGAATTATACTCACTGTCTGCATAGGCATACGGCAGTACGGAAATCAATATTATAATAGAAAGTGCAAAAGATGTTAATGTTTTTGTAATTTTCACTTTTTCGGCTCCTTTTTTATATACAAATGCGCGCGGGCGCGGGTTTATTATCAGTTAATTATTATCTGTTAATTTATATAATATCATTTATAATAAAAAAACTCAACGAAATTGAAAAATAACTTTATTTGTGATATCATATATCTATAAAAATTCTATGAGGGCGAAAAGATGAACACATCGCAGATTGAATGTTTTTTATCGGTTACACGGCACCTTAATTTTGCAAAAGCCGCGTCGGAGCTTTGTATCTCCCAGCCCGCGGTGTCGCATCAGATAAATTCACTCGAAAACGAACTGGGCGTGAAGCTGTTTTTCAGAACTACGCGGAGCGTGGAGCTGACCGAGCAGGGACGCGCGTTTTTGGAGGACGCAAAGAGCATATCGGCAATCGCACGTCATGCGCTCGAGCGGTTTTCGAGTCCGGACACACCGGGCGTAAAATCGCTGTCGATAGGATATTCGGGAAATGTCAACGAGTCGTTTCTCTCCGACGTTTTTTCAAAACTTATAAAAAAACACGGCTATTTTCAGCCGTTTATAACAAAAGTCGAAGCTTCGCATGCGGTTTCGAGAATCTCGGAGGGCGCGCTCGATATCGCATTCGCATTTGCTCCGTCGGATTTTACGAATGAAAACGTGAAATTTAAACCCATATGCTCATCGGGTTTCGTCTGCCTTTTTAAAAAGGATGACCCGCTGTCGTTTTATGAAAAAATTACGGTATCTGATCTTGCCGAAAAACGGCTGATTCTGTGCCGTTACGGCTCTCAGCTGAGCGAGGCGGTCAGGATTCGGTGGCTTCTGACCGGAGAGAGAAATTCCTCGGATATTATAATGTGCGAAGATTCTTTGACGGCGCAGACGCTTGTCCGTTCGGGATTCGGAATCGCGGTTATGCCCGAGGTATACGCTGAAAATTCAGATATTATCGAAACAAAAAGGATAGAGGATATAGACGCATTGACGTTCGGCGTACTTTACAGAAAGGGCGAAGAGTCGGAAATTGTAAGGGATTTCGTCAGCTTCGCATGCGACGGAGCGAAAATATTTTTATAAA
>JALEQX010000087.1 GCA_022763825.1 Oscillospiraceae bacterium
CTCTATCCTGCTGAGGTACAGAGACATTTAGCAATATGTGGATATTTTTATTCTACGCACCTCCCGCCTTTTTGCGAAAGGCGAGAGGTGGAACAAACTCTTAGGAGGCGGTCGCTCTATCCAGCTGAGCTACGGAAACATCTTTAAAATCTATTCAATTTTAGGCTTATATTAACTCGTTGTCAATCACTTTTGTTCCAAAGGCGGTCGTTGTAACTGATTCTTAGGAGAGGTTTATTATTACGAGCTTTGCGAGTAACAAGGTTCTGAATGTGTTTCATTCAGGTTCTTATTACGTCAGTAACAAGGTTCTGAATTCGTCGGAATTCAGGTCCTTATATTCATTTAACTAAGGAGGCGAATATTCTTATCTGTTTTTTTACCTCATCAATTCTACCAAACCCCATTAAAAAAGTCAACCCCCGCCGTCAAGAAACCTTTTAATCTTCTGTGCCGAATTATAACCGTCGAAATACATATCGTTAATCGCCGATTTATCCTTAGTCAGCGTATTCATTCCGTGCGTATTATTCGGAGCGACGATAAAAAGCCTGCCCTCATCACGAAGTTTTTTTGCAAAGACGATTGAATCGTTATATTTTTTCCCGCGTTCGAGAAGCTTTTTACACAGTTCAGGATATTTATTTCTAAGAAGCCTTGACGAAACATTTTCCATATTAAACGAAATTTCCGCGTCCTCCGGTCGGGTCAGAATCAGAACAATTTTATCGCACCCGAGTTTTAATGCAAAATCAATCGGCACGGGATCGCTTATTCCGCCGTCAAAATAATATTTTCCGCCGACGGACTGCGGTTTACATACAATCGGAATACAGCACGACGCCTTTAAAACGGAATAATCGTTTCTGATAAGGTCGGATTTTGTAAAATACTCCGCCTCACCCGTATCGGCAGAGGTGCATACGGCGTAAAAATTCTTTTTGCTTTTAATTACCGCGTCATAATCGAGAGGATTCTCGCATCCTGCGTTGCTTAATTCGCCGTAGATGTAATCAAGCCCCAGATACGAGCCGTTTTTTATGACGTTTGAAAAACTCATATACTCTTTTCTGAACGTATACTCGTGATAGAAAAGATAATTTCTCCCGCGCTGACGGGCTATATACGATATAATATTCGCGCTGCCCGCCGAAACTCCTATACATTCGTCAAAATTAATATTCATTTCAATACATCTGTCAAGCACGCCCGCACCGAATACTCCGCGGATTCCGCCCCCGACGTCAATAACCGCCGTTTTCATATAAATACACACACCTTATTTGTTTATTTTACATGAATACCACTGTCAAATCAACTTAATTTTAACTTTAAATCTCATTGACATTCAAATTTTATTATGGTAATATAATTAAAAAGATTTTTAAGTCGGTACGGTGATGCCGACAAGGTTACATATTTTTCCCTGTTTTAGGGTTCTTTTTGTGTGCCTTATACGCTTTTAAAGCATGAAAGGAGCATATAAATGTCTCACCCCTCGTTTGACAGCCTCAACAAGATAAAAATGACAGCCGAGCGTTTTCTTTCCGACAGGGATTTTGTTTCGTCTTTCGGCGATTTTAACAGTTGTGTTTTTTTACCCGGTCTTTGTGATGTTCACGTACATTTCAGAGAGCCGGGTTTTTCTTATAAGGAGACAATCAAGACGGGTTCTCTCTCGGCGGCGGCGGGCGGATATACCGCCGTGTGTACGATGCCTAATTTAAATCCGGTTCCCGACTGTCTTGAAAATTTAAAAATTCAGACCGATATTATAAAACGTGACGCGGTCATTAACGTAATTCCCTACGGTTCCGTGACTGTCGACGAAATGGGCGAAAAGCTCTCCGATATGGATTCGATTGCGCCGTATGTCTGCGCGTTTTCCGACGACGGACGGGGCGTACAGTCGGACGAAATGATGGAACGCGCCATGATAAGAGCGAAAGAATTAAACAAAATAATAGCCGCGCACTGCGAGGTAAATTCGCTGTTAAACGGCGGATATATTCACGACGGAAAATACGCAAAGGTTCATTCGCACCGCGGAATCTCATCAGAAAGCGAGTATAGACAAATCGACCGAGACTTAAACCTTGCGGCGAAAACGGGATGTAAATATCACGTCTGCCACATATCCGCAAAGGAAAGCGTTTCTCTTATAAGACAGGCGAAAAAGAACGGCGTTGACGTAACGTGCGAGACCGCTCCGCATTACCTCGTGCTCTGCGAGGACGATTTACAAGAGGACGCGAGGTTTAAAATGAATCCTCCCCTTCGTTCGAGAGAGGATAAAGAAGCCCTTATCGAGGGACTTCTCGACGGCACTGTCGACATGATATCTACAGACCACGCGCCTCATTCGAAGGATGAAAAATCAAGAGGACTCGAAAAGAGCCTGATGGGCGTTGTCGGGCTGGAAACCGCATTTCCCGTAATGTATACGAATTTTGTAAGGAACGGAATAATAACGCTTGAACGGCTTGCCGAGCTTATGAGCTATAACGCAAGAAAACGTTTTTCGATTAATTCGGATATAGGCTTCGCCGTGTTCAATGTTTCCGACGAATTCACCGTAAATCCGGACGGATTCTATTCAATGGGCAGAGCTACGCCGTTTGACGGTGCAAGGCTTTACGGAAAACATCTTCTTACCGTTTACAATGACAATATAATTTTGAAAGGACAGCTATGAAACAGGTACTTTTGACCGTCAATACAAACGATAAAATCGCGTTGAACACATTTGAAATGATTCTCTCGGGCGACGTCGGCGGGATTGTCAAACCGGGACAATTCGTAAATATAAAACTCGACGGATTTTATTTAAGACGTCCGATATCCGTCTGTGATAAAACGGACGATACGCTTACGATTATTTACAAAACCGTCGGAAACGGTACGAAAGAAATGAGCAAGCTTCAGCCCGGTGCGGTTCTCGACGTTTTGACGGGACTCGGCAACGGATATAACACGGAAATAAGCGGACAGAATCCCGTTTTGATAGGCGGCGGAGCAGGCGTTCCGCCTATGTATTTATTGTGTAAAAAGCTCTTGTCAGAGGGCAAGAAACCGAGCGTTATTCTCGGATTTAATACAAAAGACGAAGTGTTTTATAAAGATGAATTTGAATCACTGGGCGTTAAAGTTTTCATAACGACCGCCGACGGCTCGTTCGGTATTAAAGGCTTCGTAACAGACGCGCTTAGAAATATCGATTATTCATACTTCTATACGTGCGGTCCCGAACCGATGTTCAGAGCGGTTGCAAAAAGCGTCAAAACGGCGGGTCAGTACAGCTTTGAGGAGCGTATGGGATGCGGATTCGGTGCGTGTATGGGATGTTCATGCAAAACGCTCACGGGAAATAAGCGAATCTGTAAGGACGGCCCCGTCATGGAAAGCGAGGAGATAATATGGGACGACTGAACGTAGATTTATGCGGAATCGAGCTTGACAATCCGATAATCCCCGCGTCGGGAACGTTCGGATTCGGATATGAATTTGCAGAACTTTACGACATAAACATGCTCGGAACGTTCTCGTTTAAAGGCACGACAAAAGAACCCCGTTTCGGCAATCCAACGCCGAGAATCGCAGAATGTTCGTCGGGCATGCTCAACGCCGTGGGACTTCAGAATCCCGGAGTCGATAAGGTTATAAACGAGGAACTGCCGAAGCTTAAAAAGTGTTTTCATAAAAAAGTCATGGCGAACGTCAGCGGATTTTCCGTCGACGACTACGTATACACGGTAAAAAAGCTTGATAACGAGGACATGATAGGCTGGTTCGAAATAAACATCAGCTGTCCGAACGTTCACGGGGGCGGTATGAGCTTCGGAACCGACCCTAAATCGGCAGAACTCGTTACAAAAGCAGTAAGAGAAGCAACAAACAAGCCGATTATCATAAAGCTTTCGCCGAACGTAACGGATATCGTAGCAATTGCAAAAGCCTGCGAGAGTGCGGGCGCGGACGGTATCAGTCTTATAAATACGTTACTGGGCATGCGTATAAATTTAAAGACAAGAAAACCGCTTCTCGCCAACACTACGGGCGGATTTTCGGGTCCCGCGATTTTCCCCGTCGCGTTAAGAATGGTTTATTCCGTTGCTAAAAATGTAAAAATTCCCGTTGTCGGGATGGGCGGAGTATCAACAGCCGAGGACGTAATCGAAATGATGCTCGCGGGTGCGTCGGCGGTTGAGGTCGGAGCTGCGAACCTCGTCGAGCCGTTCGCATGTAAAAATATAATAGAAAAACTGCCCGAGGTTATGGACAGATATTCGATAAAGGATTTAAAAAGTATTATAGGAGGAGCAATAAATGGGTAAGGACGTAATTATAGCCTGCGACTTCGCGGGCAAAAAGGAAACGCTGGATTTCCTCTCACAGTTTAAGGATGAAAAGCCTTTTGTAAAAATCGGAATGGAGCTTTTCTACGCGGAGGGTCCGGATATCGTAAGAGAGATTAAAGCACGCGGACACAAGATATTCCTTGACTTAAAGCTTCACGACATCCCGAACACGGTTAAGAAAGCGATGCACGTTCTCTCCCGTCTCGACGTAGATATGTGCAATCTCCACGCGGCGGGCGCGACGGACATGATGAAAGCGGCGATTGAGGGACTCACGAGAGACGACGGAACACGTCCGCTGCTCATTGCGGTAACACAGCTTACCTCAACCGATCAGGAGACAATGGAACGCGACCTGCTCATAAAGGAACCGATTGACAAGGTCGTAATGCACTATGCTCTCACGGCTAAGAACGCGGGACTCGACGGCGTTGTCTGCTCTCCGCTCGAAGCCGAAAAAGTACATTCGATATGCTCGAACGATTTTCTGACGGTAACTCCCGGCGTACGTTTTGCAGATTCGGACAAGGGAGATCAGAAACGAGTTATGACTCCCGAACAGGCTAAAAAAATAGGTTCGGATTATATCGTAGTCGGCAGACCCATAACGCAGGCGGACGACCCCGTTTCGGCATACAGAAGATGCGTAAGAGAATTCGTAGGATAAAGGAGAAAATAAAATGAACGATATCAAGAAAACAATTGCAAAGGATCTTTTAAAAATTCAGGCGGTATTCTTCCGTCCCGACGAGCCGTTCACATGGGCGAGCGGAATAAAAAGTCCCGTTTACTGCGACAACAGACTTACACTCTCTGCTCCCGAGGTTCGCTCGGACGTTGAGAACGGACTTGCCGAGCTTATAAAGGAAAACTACCCCGACGCGCAGATTCTCATGGGAACGTCGACTGCGGGAATCGCCCACGCGGCAATCACGGCTCATCTGCTCAAAATGCCGATGGGTTACGTCCGTTCGGGACATAAGGATCACGGCAGACAGAATCAGATAGAGGGCAAGCTTGAAAAGGGACAGAAAACCGTCGTTGTTGAGGACTTGATTTCAACGGGCGGAAGCGTTCTTGAGGTTGTTAACGTTTTAAGAGAAGCCGGCGCGGAGGTTCTCGGAATCGTCAGTATTTTTACGTACGGAATGAAAAAAGGGCTCGAGCGCCTTGCCGACGCGGACGTTAAAAATATAAGCCTTACGGATTTCGACACCGTAGCAGAAACCGCCGCCGAAGAGGGATATATTAAACCCGACGACGTTAAAAGACTCATAGCTTTCAGAAACAATCCGTCGGATGAAAGCTGGATAGGAGCCGACAAATGAGCAGAAGCATTATAAATATTCTCGACCTTTCAACTAAAGAAATAGACTCGCTTATCGCCGTTGCCGACGACATAATGAAAAATCCCGAAAAATATAACGAGAGATGCCGTCATAAAATTTTAGCGACGCTGTTTTTCGAGCCGTCGACAAGAACGCGTTTAAGCTTCGAATCGGCAATGCTGTCACTGGGCGGAAATACGCTCGGATTTTCGGAGGCTTCAAGCTCTTCTGCCTCTAAAGGCGAGAGCGTAGCCGATACAATTGAGGTAGTCAGCGGTTACTGCGACATAATCGCAATGAGACACCCCAAGGAGGGCGCGCCGATAGTAGCGGCGGCTCATTCGTCCGTACCCGTTATCAACGCAGGCGACGGAGGACATTACCACCCCACGCAGACGCTTGCTGATTTATTAACAATTCATCGTGAAAAGGGACGCTTCGACTGTCTGACAATCGGATTCTGCGGAGACCTTAAGTTCGGCAGAACGGTTCACTCGTTAATTGAGGCAATGTCGAGATACGACAACGTTAAATTCGTTCTGATTTCCCCCGACGAGCTTAAACTTCCGAGCTTTGTAAAGCAGACTTATATTAAAGATAAAAATATAGAATATGTACAGAGTTCCGACCTTGACAGTGTTATCGGCGATCTCGACATTCTCTATATGACGAGAGTTCAAAAGGAGAGATTTTTCAACGAGGAGGATTATTTACGTCTTAAAGACTGCTACATTCTCACTCCCGAAAAAATGAAAAAAGCAAAAAGCGACATGTGCGTTCTTCATCCTCTTCCCAGAGTCAATGAGATAGATACCGCAGTCGACTCCGATCCGCGCGCGTGTTACTTCAAGCAGACGCGTTACGGCAAGTTTATGAGAATGGCTCTCATTCTTAAGTTACTGGAGGAACAGTCATGAATATAGACAGCATTAAAAACGGATTTGTAATAGATCACATTCCGGCGGGCAAGGCAATGGAGATATACAAGCTTCTCTCGCTCGACAAGCTCTCATGCCCCGTTGCGATGATAATGAATGCGGTCAGCCGTCGTATGGGCAGAAAAGATATGATTAAAATTGATGCCGATATAGACATTGATACCGACGTTATCGGCTACATAACACCCGGCGCAACGGTAAATGTGATAAAAAACAGCGAAAGAGTCGACAAAAGAACACTTAGCCTGCCCGATACGCTTACGAACGTTATTTTCTGCAAAAATCCGCGCTGTATATCCTCGTGCGAACAACAGCTGCCCGCAGTTTTTAAACTGACCGACCGCAAAAACAAGGTTTACCGCTGTTACTACTGCGACGCAAAACATACGGATTATTAATTAATATAAAAAACACGGTTATATATAAACGCATATTAATTTATATGCAATTTTTACAGTCTATCCCCTTGACAACACGCCTTTCATACTGTATAATGTCATACAGCGTGCCGGTGTGGCGGAATAGGCAGACGCAAGGGACTTAAAATCCCTCGGTGGCAACACCGTACCGGTTCAAGTCCGGTCACCGGCACCAAGGACAGCATTTCGTACGGGATGCTGTTCTTTTGTTTTATGCAAATCTCAAAAAAGTGCATTAAATTTTTCACACAAACGCCGTAAATATCGTCGGATTTTCATTAAATGAAAGTTGACAGCAAACCGGGCGGGTAT
>JALEQX010000032.1 GCA_022763825.1 Oscillospiraceae bacterium
AAGAAAGAAAAAATCGTCCTGAAAAAAAATCAAAGAATAAAAACTCGAGGCTATAACTCAACATTGCTCATAAAAATAATCTTACCTAAAAAATAAGGTGTAAATCATGAAAAGTGAATATAGCATAATCACGAACCCACATCCTAATTGGCTAAACACAATTGTACCTCCGGAATATGAGGATGAATTATTATATAGAATTATACTATTTTTTGTCATACATTCTCCTTGTAAATGCCAAAGTGCCAATAGTATCTCACTAACAGAACGAGGCTGGAAAACGAAACCATGGTATTCACCCGGTTACTTAAAAGATAAATTAAGTCATGTAATATTTGGTGATAAACAACAGAAGATTAAAATGGTAAATAGCAAAACAGAAATGGGCTCAGAAAATAATTCATTTAATCTTGATGAAAATTTCTATAATCACCGTGATGAGCAACGATTTCTTTTTTCAAAAATATCAAAAAAAGATTGTGGAAATATATATATGAGTTTATTTTATCATATTCGCAATTCATTAGCTCATGGGCGTCTTGCCATGTATCCAGCAAAAAATGAAGACATAACATTTGTAATGGAAGACGGAAAAGATATTAACAATAATGAGTTTGGAGTAACAGCGCGAATTGTTATAAATAAAAGTTCATTATTGAAAATTATTGATTTACTTGAACATCCGCCTAAAGAAAACGATTACTCCGATGATATTGTTATTGCAATTAATAATGGAATTAATACAAAATCTAAAATAACCAAAGAATTAGAAATTGACGAAAACACATATAATAAATTTATAAAAAAACTAAAAAGTAACAATAGAATAGAATATAAAAATGGAAAATGGCACTTAATAAATGTTAAACCATAAAAAACCGGCTCGGATATGCATATCCGAGCCGGTTTTTTATCATTAAATTCAAATTAAAGTCTGTCGATATCCTTCTGGTCGAGGAGGGCGAAGCCCTTATCTTTAAGAATCTTCTCCGCCTCGGGGACATGGTCGACTCTCAACACGGTATACGCGCCGATCTCCTTAGAAGCGGTAAACGCATACGCATATTCGATATTAATACCGTTTTTACCGAGAGACTCGATAACCTTGCAAAGCGCACCCGCCGTATCGCCCATCTCAACGGCGATAACGTCGGTATCCGCTACGATAGTGTCCTCGCCGAACGCCTCTTTCGCTTTCGCGTTATCGGAAACGATAAGTCTCAAAACGCCGAAATCCTTGGTGTCGGCAACGCTCATGGCGCGCATGTTTATACCGGCGTCGGACATCTTCTTAAAGATATCGTATAACATGCCGGGTTTGTTTTCAACAAATACGGATAACTGCTTGATTGCCATAGGTGTGACCTCCTTATCAGTCGTGAAGCTTACGTTTATCTATAACTCTGACAGCCTTGCCCTCGCTTCTCGTTACGGACTTGGGAGCAACAAGGTGCATCTTGGGTCCTATTCCGAGCATCGTACGCATAGCCGCGGCAAGAGCTCTTTCTCTCTCCTGCGTTTCGCCGACCTTATCGGAGAACTGCTCGGGAGTCAGCTCTACATAAATGTCAAGCGTATCGCTGTTGTCCGCTCTGTCGACGACTATCTGATAGTTGGGCGAATATCCCTCGTTAAGGAGAACGGTCTCTATCTGGCTCGGGAATACGTTAACGCCTCTGATAATAAGCATATCGTCGCTTCTGCCCATAGGCTTGCACATCTTAACGTGCGTTCTTCCGCAGGAGCATTTTTTACGTGAGAGCACGCATATATCTCTCGTTCTGTAACGAAGCAGCGGGAACGCCTCCTTGTCAAGAGAGGTAAATACAAGCTCGCCCTTTTCGCCGTCGGGGAGAACCTCGCCCGTTTCGGGGTCGATAATCTCCGCATAGAAATGATCCTCGTTTATATGCATACCCGTCTGCTCCGAGCACTCGAACGCAACGCCCGGACCGCTCGTTTCGGTCAGTCCGTAGATGTCGTACGCCTTGATACCGAGACTCTTTTCTATCTCGTGTCTCATTTCATCCGTCCAGGGCTCCGCGCCGAATATACCCGCCTTTAGCTTATTATCCTCGGGCTTATAGCCCTTTTCGGCAAGCGTTTCGCCGATATATGCGGCATATGAGGGAGTACAGCATATAATAGTTGAATTAAGATCCATCATGAACTGAATCTGTCTTTCGGTATTACCCGACGACATGGGGAGAGTAAGACAGCCTACCTTATGAGAACCGCCGTTAAGACCCGCGCCGCCTGTAAAAAGACCGAATCCGTAGCAGACCTGACATACGTCCTCATTCGTTCCGCCCGCGGCGACAATCGCCCTCGCGCAGCAGTCCTCCCAAAGGTCAATATCATGCTGTGTATAGAACGCAACTACTCTCTTTCCAGTAGTTCCCGACGTCGAATGAATTCTTACGCAGTTTTTTAAATCCGTTCCGAGCAGACCGTAGGGGTACGCGTCGCGCAGATCGGCTTTTGAAATAAACGGCAGTTTTTTAATGTCGTCTACTCCCTTGATATCGTCGGGAGTAACGCCCTTAGCATCCATAAGATCTCTGTAATATTTAACGTTTTCATAAACATGGCGAACCTGCTTGACAATTTTCTCGTTCTGAATTTCGAGAATTTTCTCGCGGGGTGCCGTTTCGATTTCCGGCTGAAAATACCTTTCCATTTTTCAATCTCCTTCTCGTTCAACATACAAAATTGAAACGATGTATAAATTATATCACGCAATATTTCAAAACTCAATAGTATTATACATTTTAAAGCTGTAAAATACAACGTTTTACACTGTTTTTGTCTTTTCGAGAATCGATTTCAAAGTCGGTTCGATTCCCCTCGCCATGAGATAAAAACCAAAGTCATTCGGGTGTGTGTCGTCGGTCGTACAGTACGGACGGAGATCTTCGGGGATAAATGTCTCGCTGTCGAGGAAATATACGTTTTTATCGCCGTTTTTAACCGCGTTTTCATATGTTTTTCTGACAACAGAACGTCTCTCGTCATAGTCTGACCTGTTTTCGAACAACGGCCTGTTGAGCATTATAACGGGTAAATCGGGCTGAGAGAGTCTTATTATCTTAAAAAACGGCTCATGACGTTCACGCAGCTCGTCAAGCTCTGAATTGTGGTCGTAATCCATTATGAACGCGCTCATTTTAAGTCCTGCCAAAATCCGAGCCATCTCGGGTTCACCGTGAGCCGAACCCGAAAATCCCATGTCGCATATATCACAGTCGAGCCATGAGCTTAAAAGCGCGGGATATGAATTCGTCGTCTTGTCACAATGCCCCATTTCGGTTATCGATGAGCCGTACAGAACTACTCTGTCGTATTTATACGGAGTCGGCTCGGACATAACGGCGTTATCGTTGACGGATACGGATATATTCTTTACAATCTCGTTTCTCGGGAACCATATCAGAATGTCCTGCATTTCGCCCGAAAGCTCAAAATCTCTTGACGCGTTTTTCGTCTCATAATCACACGGAACGACACGTCCGACAAATTTCGGATTCGTATGCGTTCCGCTCTGAACTATCAGCGACTGACAAGCATAGCGCGACATACCGACATCCGGAGACAGCGTTTCCAATTCAAGACTGACAGTTAGTTTTTTCGAATCCGTTCTGAACGCGACTCTCGCCCCCGCGCACCGCTTGCCGAAAAAATCAAGATTCGGCAGCTGTTTTATCATATCGTCGTCAAGTCTTTCGAGTTTTCCGTTTTTCTCATAAAACGGCAGTCCGAAAACCTTTAAAGGACTGTCCGAGTAATTAAATGTTTTCATAATTAATAATCCACTTCCCGTTTTTTCATTTTCTCTGTCAATCAAGTTTTTTTTCACACATTAAGCCCGTTCTTCTTTTAACGGCTCTGTCCGAAATATTCGTTTTGTAATCGAATTCTTTTTGAATTATCAATAGCCCGACGCCTGTAAGCCTGTTTTTTAAATTTAGATTTGTCTTATAATTTTATCATTATACGCTTCTTTTGTCAACGAAACCGACCCCCGTGCCGTCAGAGTATAAATTCCGACTTTTCAGAGGCCGTTTTCTGAATATATTAATATTTAATCACTGTTTGTTTTTAAGAATAAATTCGCCGTTTAATCCGCCTATGTATTCGCCGTTTTTTATTACGGGCTTACCGTTTATATATACGGCATGGATTCCGCCCGGAGCCGCGTCGGGAACCGCCTCGTTAACACTTAATTTATCAGGGTCGACTACGCTTATATCAGCCTTATATCCCTCTTTTAAATAACCGCGGTTTTTTATGCCGAATCTGTCCGCCGTCGCTCCCGTCATCTTATGTACTATATTTTGAGTCGGGATATTCCACCGTCTGCCCAACAGAAAGAACTGCGGGAACGTCTGAAACGCGGCAATGTTCTGTCTGCCCTTTTCCTCTATCCACGCGTCGGTCATAAAGACGGACATATCGTCCTCCATAAGCGCGTGAACTATGTCGTCGTTATAGTATTTGTCAAGATAAATTCTGCCTGCTCTGTCCGAAAGCTCGACAAGCTTTAAATACATGTCGAGAGGCTTTACGCCCTCCTCATTCGCAAGCTGAATAATCGTCTTACCCTCATACTCGGGGTGTTCGTCGTTTATGTACGCGACGGTCATATCCTCCCAGTCAATGCCGAGAACCTTTCTGTACATCAGAATCGTAAGATTGAGTTTAAAACGGTTTAATTTCGACTGCGCTTCCTTTTTTGAAAGTTTTGCATACCATTCGGGGAACACGACGGTTATTACCGACGCTCCGTAATGGAATGCGTAATTGTCAAACGCAATCGGCTTGCCCTGCTTTTTAAGGGTATGAAAAACGTTAAGCATATTGTCAAGCTTTTTCCATGAATTCTTGCCCGTAAAAATAAGGTGACTGTACTCGGTTTTGCATCCCGTCTGCTCCATAATATCGACTATTTCATCAAGAGCGAGTTCGAGATGCGATTTTTTTGTAATAAGGGGATAATCCGCGCTTACTGCGGAGCATGCGCGTGCGTGTACGGTGAGAATACCGCCGTATTTCGCAATTTCCCTTGCGAAAGCATAAATTTCATCCTTTGAAGCGTATCTGTTCGGCTCGTACATAAAGCCCATGGAACCGCCGAACGCGCCGTCCTCCAAAGCGTTCCTTACATATTCGATTTCTTTTTCTATCTGCTCTTTTGTAAGAGGGGCGGAATCATATCCGAACATTCCCGCGCGTACAGAGCCGTGTCCGACAAGGGGAACGATATTAACGTGAAGTTTACCGTTAAGTTTTTTGCAGAATGAGCTTAAACTGCCCGTAAAACGCGACTCAAAAAGTCCGCCGCCGAGCTTATCCCTGTACGGGGTGTCCTCCGCCGTTCCGAACGGGGAAAAACTGCAATTGCCCGTAATCTGGGTCGTGATACCCTGTTTTATAAACGGGGCGAAAAATTTTTCGCTGTCATCTCTGTCGCAGAAAAAATCGTTGTGAGAATGAGCGTCTATAAATCCCGGACATACATACTTGCCCGTCATGTTGATAATTTCATCCGCTTCTTCGACGCTCTTTCCGACAGATATAATTTTGTCGTCCTCAATAAGAACGTCGCCGACAAACGGAGCATTCATACTGCCGTCGAATATCGTGCCGTTTTTTAATAATGTTTTCATCTGCATTTCCCCTTTTGAAATAAAAATGTTCTGCCTATTTTTATTATATAGGATTAAAGAGAACAAATCAATACATTTTAGACAAAATCATACACAATAATTCTCACATTTTTATTAATTCTTAAATTATTCAATTTTTTACGTATCTTTATCAAGGTCAATCGTTACGACGGTCGAATCGGAATACGTTACCCGCTGACGGCGGTACGAACCCAAAAATTTGTGCTTAGAGTATATGAAGTTTTGGCTTTATCTTGTAGTTTGCGAATATCCGTAAAATCAAAAAAAGCCCTTTGAGAAAAGGATTTTCCTCTCTCAAAGGGCAAGTTAGCAAACTTGAATTTGTAAATATCATTTTACATTTTTATATGAAATCATAATATGACTTGGTGCAAATAATACTGATGCAATAATCAATAGCACTGACCTACTCATAATCCCACTAAATAAGAACAACATTGAAGGAATAATAGAAAGTGCTAATGCTCTGAAAACGCTGTTTTTCTTAAAACATATAATCCAAATAGCACAATAAAGCATTACCAATATGATATCTACAATCAAATATAGTACAAATGCTTCGTCAGACCACCACCCGAACCAAGTTCCCTGAATATTGATTATCATGAATCCGAAACAACCCAATCTCCCTACTTGTTCTGTGACCTCAACATATTTATTGTTCCACTTATTATCAAATCCATCTTTGCACTTAATCGCAAATACAACATTGGGTAT
>JALEQX010000006.1 GCA_022763825.1 Oscillospiraceae bacterium
TTTTATAACTCATTCGAGCATTTATATAAACGAAACTGTCGACGGTCGGCTTTATGATAAAAATATCCTTAATTTCGGATATAAAAGCGCAAATAAAAAATCGCCTGCACTGTCAGACGAACCGACATTTGCATTGACAAAACAGGATTTTGCCGGAGATACAGAGAAAGAGACCGTCATACCCGAATTGATATGCGAAACTTCAGACTTTAAAATTTATGATTTAAAAGAGGATATCTCGGGAATTCCGACAGTTAAATTCAATAAGGACGCGAAGTCGGGCGACAGAATAACGCTCGAATACGCGGAAGTTATTGACGATAATTTTAAATTTAAATTAAGACATACAGGTGGAGAAAACAGAGTTCAGAGAGACGTATTTATTTACGGCGAAAACGACTGCGAATTTACAAATTACTTTACCTGGCGCGCAGGTCAGTTTGTAAAGCTTACGGGTAACGGCGAACTCGTTTCGTTTACGTGCGTAAGCTCCGACATTAAGAAAACAAGCGAGTTTATTTCGTCCGACGAAAATATAAATTGGTTCTATAACGCGTATATCAGAACGCAGGTCAATAATATTCACTCGTTCGTCCCGTCCGACTGTCCCCACCGTGAGAGACTCGGCTACACAGGCGACGGTCAGCTCTGTTCGAGGGCTGTCATGACCCAGTTTGACGCTGAGGATCTATACAGAAAATGGATGCAGGATATCGCCGACTGCCAGGATACATACAGCGGTCACGTTCAGCATACAGCGCCGTTCAACGGCGGAGGCGGAGGCCCCGGAGGCTGGGGAAGCGCGGTTATTGCGGTGCCTTATAATTACTATAAAATCTACGGCGATAAATCATTGTGCGAAAAATACTTTGACAATATGACTCTTTACCTTGACTACATGGAATCGCACTCCGAATTCGGTCTCGTAGTCAGAGAGGAAAAGGGCGGATGGTGTCTCGGCGACTGGTGTGCGCCCGACAACAGAAACGAACTGCCGGAGCCGTTTGTTAACACATATTTTTACATTAAATGTCTCAAAGAGTATATCGAACTGTCGTATCTGCTTAACCGCCCGCGTTACCGTCAGACTATGACCGAAAGGCTCGAAAAAGCCGTAAAAGCGTTTAAAAATGCGTATTTTTCATCAAATACGCACAGCTTCTGCGGAGGAATACAGGGCGCGGACGCGTTCGCTTACGATATAGGACTCGCGGATGAAAAATGCGTTGAAAATA
The DNA here is from genome assembly GCA_022763825.1 of Oscillospiraceae bacterium. GTDB lineage: Bacteria > Bacillota > Clostridia > Oscillospirales > Acutalibacteraceae > CALACW01. The sequence goes on from JALEQX010000006.1 coordinate 1,236, forward strand.
TCGTAAAAAAATACGAAAAGCTCGGCGAGTTCGACACGGGCATTTTCGGTACGGACGTTCTTATCAAAACGCTTTTCGAAACGGGTAACGGCATTACCGCCGTCAAACTCCTTACGTCAAACGGCGAAAACAGTTTTTACAACATGAAAAAGAACGGCGCGACAACGCTGTGGGAGAACTGGGACGGATGCGATTCTCATTCTCACCCCATGTTCGGAGCGGTAAGCGAGTATCTTTTTACGTACCTGCTCGGCATAAAGCAAACAGAGGATTCCGTCGGATTCGAAAAAATAACTATATCCCCCGCCTATATAGACAACCTAAACGTCAAGGGATATATCGAAACTCTCAGAGGAAAAATCTCGGTCGAGGTTACATATGAAAATTCAAAACAGATTATTAAATATACAATTCCCGACTCCGTGAAAATTATAAACACAGACTAAGCATATATTCATATTTAATTTACTTTTTTGCATTGAATGCAATGTTGACATTTCTTTCATAAAAGTCTATTATTATATATGTAAATGATATTGAAAAGGAGTGAAACATAATGGATTTAGCAAAGGACATTATCAAAGCTATTCTTTCTTTCTTCAAGATCATCGCTGATTTCTTAAAGAAGCTCTTCGGTAAGAAAGACGACGAGGCAACTACATTGTAATTTTTTTAAAGAGAGTTCGGAATTTTCCGGACTCTTTTTTTTATTACAATTAAAATACATTATTCGACAAAGGTATTTACCATTGTCGTTTTTGCCATAGACAGATGTCGATTAAATGTTGAACATCCCTTGAAAATATTGACTTTTCTTTATATCGTGATATTATGTAAGTGTAAATAAAAGTAAAGGAAGTGTCAATCATGGATCTCGCAAAAGATATCGTTAAGACTGTACTTTCATTCTTTACGATTATCATAAATTTCATCAAGTCGCTTTTCCATATTAAGGACGAGACGACCACGGACTAATGATTAAACATTAAGAAAAGAGCCTGAAATACGGCTCTTTTTTTTTCGTGTTCGATTTATAATTTTTACAAAAAATACTTTAATCAAAACTTCTTTTATGATACAATGCTCTTATTCGAATTTAAGGAGAAAACACAATGAACGAAAAAGAAACAGGAGAAATCCGCCGCCGAATAAAGCTCGGCAAATGCGCGGTTAATTACATATACGGATGCTTCGTAAACGAGAAGAAGGAAGTCGTCAGCTCGTTCAGGCAGTCATTGGGACTCATGGACAACGACGACGCGGACAATCTGTTATCGATTATAAGAAAAACGCTGTCGGGAACGCTCGGTAAAAACCTTATCGATTTGCCGTATAAGAATCAGCAGGTCGTCGACTCGGACGAACACAGGCTGATGTCGGCGTTAAGAACGCAGGCTCCCGAGAGCGAGGAAGCTATCAATATATTTTTCAATGCAACGGCTTCAACTCTCGCCATGGGAAATAACTATCTTATTTTATTGATTCAGGATTCGTACGACGTACCGCAGTACGGCTCGGACGAGAGCAGAATAGAGGATTCGTCGAGCGTATATAATTACTGTCTGTGCGCGGTTTGCCCCGTAAAACAGAGCAAACAGGCATTGGGCTTTGTCGCACATGAAAACGCGTTTAAAACTCTCGCCGCGAATCAGCTTATCTCCCCTCCCGAAATCGGATTCTTATTCCCGACGTTCGACGACAGAACGGCTAATATATACGATATTTTATACTATACGAAGAATACGGCGGACAACCACCCCGAATTTATAGAAAATATTTTAAGAACAGAGGTTCCCATGCCGGCGGAAGAACAGAAGGAGGTTTTCAACTCAATAATTGAAGAAACTCTTTCCGAGGACTGCAATCTTGAAGTCGCGGTAAACGTAAGGGACGTTCTGTGCGAAAAAATTGAGGAGCATAAACAACAAAAGGACGAGGATCCGCCCGTCATCACAAAGAAATCCGTTTCAAACATTCTGACGAACTGCGGAGTAAACGAGGAACGCGTAAAATCCTTCGAGGATAAATTCGACGAGAGCTTCGGAGAAAACGCGGAGCTTTCGCCCCAGAATTTCGTTAATACAAAGGAGTTGTCCGTATCGACTCCCGACGTCAGCATTAAAATTAATTCCGACCGTTCCGACCTTTTGGAAACACGCGTTATCGACGGCAAAAAATATATAATGATACGCGCGGAATCGAATGTTGAAGTAAACGGAATCACTGTTATAATTTAATAGTTACAAAAAAAACGCGGTCTCTGTACGAAACCGCGTTTTTATTCTTCATATTAAGTTATGCGTTTGCGGGAGCGAAAGATTTAACAAGAGTTTTTACTCTGCCGACGGCAAGGGGAATTCGCTCTCTTGTTACCTCTCTGGACGCGTCAAATATAAATTTAATCGTTCCTTTAAACGAGGATTTGAACTCGTTTCTCGTCTCTTTGTCAACGCCTTTTACGGCTTTAACCGCGCCGTATATCGCCTTTACCGCATTCTTTGAAAAATCAAGAAGCGTCTCCTGTCCCAGTCCGGTAACCACCGCGGAAACAACAGTGTCGATACTCTGTCTCTGATTATCGTTAATATGCGAAATAATATTCGAAACAGTTATATCGGTTATGCGTCCGGCACGCGAAATGCTTCTCTCGACGATATTTCCGTCCTTTAACTGCCACGTACCCATATCGTGCTGCATAACGCCGATGAGCTTATTGCTCTTAACCGCTTTGTAATCGTCATCGTGTGCGAGCAGCATTCCGACAAAAGACGAGTCGGGAATTATGTGATGATATCTCGGCAGAAGCTCGGAATAAGCGTCGGAACGGAACATTGAATGATCAAAAAAGCCGGGGCCGTCATTATTGTAAAGCTCCTTAATTCTCGATCTCGCTTCCTCACTGCATTTGAGCGCGCCGTACAGAGCGACGTTTCCGCCCTTTGAGTGACCGAGAATTATGAATTTACCGTCAAGCTTTTCGGCGGCTTCATTTATGTAATCGACGGCAAGAGTGTGCGAAGGAATGGATTTCTTAGTATAAATATCAAGATCCTCTTTCCAGCCGGTAATGGAATCATCCGTTCCTCTGAATATTATAATATTATCTCCGTCGGGCATTATTAGAGTACATGCGGCAAACTGAACGGCGGGGTCATGCTCGTATACGCTTCTGACTCCCGTCATTTTAAGACACGAATACCTCGGACGGCTCGTCATGTACTGAGTGTTTTTGCTAAGCTCCGGATTAATGAGCAAGCCTATTGCCTTATGCTCTCCTCCTCTGAATTCAAACAGCTTTTCAAACGCTTCGTCAAGTCTTATACTCTCGTCGAATGAGTCGGAAACAACATTTTCGAATGGCATATAAAACATGGAGCAAAGAGCAAGATTATCGCCGTCGCAGAACGGAAACTCATCAAACGATATATCGCCGTACTCTTTTACAAACGCCTGTGAACCCGCCATACAAAAAACCTCTCAATTTAATAAGATTTATATTAATATTGTCGCATAAAATAATGTATTTGTAAAGAAAAAAAGACAAAATTCAACATTATTTGCGTTATGTCGAATTATTACAATATCGTAATGGAAATAATTCTTTTATTATGATATATTATAAACGGTGATTTTTATGAACATTTTTCTTTTGGAAGACGATACAGCCATAGCAACGGGGCTTAAATACTCTCTTGAGGGCGAGGGATATACCGTAACAATTGCAAAGTGCGTAAAAGAAGCATTTGATATTATATCAAAAAACGAGTTTTCCCTGTGTATTCTCGACCTGACTCTGCCCGACGGAAACGGTTACGACGTATGTAAATTTATAAAATCAAAATACAACATTCCCGTAATTTTTCTGACCGCGGCAGACGACGAGGTTAACGCCGTTATGGGACTCGAAATGGGCGCGGACGATTACATATCCAAGCCGTTCAGATTAAAAGAACTGATGGCTCGAATCAAGATGATACTGAAACGCTATTCGAAAAACGGTACGGAAAACACAGCAAGACTCGGCGATATTACGATAAACATTTCGCAGGCTAAGGTTTATAAACGCGGTGAGGAAATAATACTCTCCGCAATGGAGTACAGACTGCTTCTTATTTTCGTCAACAATCCGGGAGTCGTCATGTCAAGATTACAGCTTCTCGAGAACATATGGGACGTAGAGGGCGACTTCGTAAACGACAATACGCTGACTGTGTATATAAAACGTTTACGCGACAAATTGGAGGACGACCCGTCCGATCCCAAAATCATTAAAACAGTCAGGGGGCTGGGGTATGCCGCACAGAGTAATTAATTCGGATTTTAAAATAATACTGACCGTCGGGATAATTCTGTCGATAGTTTCTTTTTCCGTATGTATTTTTTACGCTATCGTTCCCGCCGCCGTTTCGCTCGCCTGCTCCGTAATTCTGACGGTTCTGTATATTGTCTATACAAATAAAAGATACTCCGAAATTGAGAAACTGAACGACTATCTTTCACGTATCTGCGCGGGAATATACGATTTGAATATTCCCGACAACAAAGAGGGCGAATTATCTATACTTAAAAACAATCTATACAAAGTAATACTTATTTTAAATAATCAGAACGACAGGCTTTCAAACGACAAGAAATATCTCGCCGATTCCCTTGCGGATATTTCCCATCAGATAAAAACACCGCTTACATCGGCTGTAATGATGACTGAGCTGCTTGAAAATGAAACAGATGAGAAAAAAAGAAAAGAATTTCTCTCTATCTTATCAACCCAGCTTAATAAAATCAACTGGCTTATTCAGATGCTGTTAAAGCTCTCAAAACTCGATGCGGGCACCGTTGAATTCGTAAAAAACGATATTTCCGCAGAATCACTTATTAAAAAAAGCGTTCAGCCGTTTCTCGTTATGCTCGACGTTAAGGATATAGAATTAAAAACGGAGCCGAACGATTGTGTATTTAACTGTGATATTAATTGGACGACGGAAGCTATAGGCAATATTATTAAAAACTGCATGGAGCATACACCATCGGGCGGTAAGCTCGAAATAAAAACAAACGAAACGTTTCTATATAAAGAAATAATTATCCGAGACTCAGGATGCGGTATCGCAGAGGAAGATTTACCGCACGTATTCGAAAGATTTTACCACGGCAAAAACGCGTCTCCCGATTCGGTCGGAATAGGACTCGCTCTTTCAAAATCGATTATTGATTCTCAGAACGGAAAAATTACGGTTGAGAGCAAAAACGGCGAAGGGTCTGTTTTTACAATCCGATTTTATAAATCAGCAGTGTGACGCAATTGTAATAATTATTGTCACCGCAGAGTAATATTCGTCCTTTATCATAGTGTCATAAGTCAAAGGCAAATTGAAAGGAGACAAACTCATGAACATTCTTGAGATAAAAAACCTCACAAAAACATACGGCAAGGGCGACACTATGGTAAAAGCTCTCGACAACGTTTCTTTCACCGTAAAAAAGGGTGAATTCGTTGCTATCGTCGGTCCCTCGGGAAGCGGTAAATCTACGCTTCTGCATATAATCGGAGGAGTCGACAAGCCTACGTCGGGCAGTGTAATAATTGAAAATACGGATATTACAAAGCTTGACGAAACCGCACTCGCGATTTTCCGCCGCCGTCAGATAGGACTTGTTTATCAGTTTTATAATCTTATACCGATTCTCACGGTCGAGGAAAATTTGACTCTCCCGCTCCTGCTTGATTCGAGAAAACCCGACAAAGCACAGGTAGACAGAATCGTATCAATTCTCGGACTTTCCGACAGAGTAAAGCATTTACCCAACCAGCTTTCGGGCGGTCAGCAGCAAAGAGTTTCGATAGGCAGAGCATTAATAAACAATCCCGCGATAATGCTCGCCGACGAGCCTACGGGAAATCTTGACTCGGAAAACAGCAAGGAAATAGTAAATCTTCTTCGTCATTTCAACGAGGCTCTCAATCAGACCGTCATCATGATTACGCACGACGAAAAAATCGCTCTTTCGGCAGACAGAGTTATAACGATTCAGGACGGCAGAATTGTCGGCGACGAGGTTAAACGCGGATGAATGTGGTTAAGAAGCTCACCCTGCGTCATTTGAGCAAAAATAAAGGCAGGACAATTATTACATTAATAGGCATCTGCATTTCCGTCGCAATGATTACCGCAGTTTTCACCGCAATGGCTTCGTTCCTCTCATTTTTCGGAAAAGCGGCTCTTTTTCAGGACGGAGACTGGCACTTTGAAGAAACCGACGTTTCTGACGATACAATCAACAAAACGCTCGCCGATGACAGAGTAGAATCCGTCATAAGAATTAAACCGTCGTATGACTTTGTATTTAAAATAAACGGCGGAAACAGCAAGGAAGATTACGAACAATGTTCACTGTGCGATAAGGCTTATTTAGAACATATGATTTTCACAGCGATAGATGGTTCCCTTCCCTCCGCACCGGGCGAAGCGGCTGTCAGCGGGGATTATATAAAAAGACACATGCTCGACTGGAAAGCCGGAGACAAAGTAACGCTCCCCATCGGACATTTTGAGAGCGATGAGAACGATACAGAAAATTACAGTTTCGTAAAGACGGGAGAACGTTCATTTACGATAACTGCTGTTCTCGACTATAATCTGCCGACGCTTGACTACCCTATTCTTATATTAGGCAGCGACGAGGAAATGCATTCGGGAACAATTACGGCTCTTTTTAAATTAAACAATCCGAATTCATCCGCGCTGACAACTATCAAATCGATTTGTTCGGATTACAATGTAGAAAATTACGACACTAATACGGAACTTCTCGCAGCTAATCTCTCATTTGACAAAGGCGGATATTTAAGCACGCTCGTAGCTCCTGTTATGCTGATTCTCATTCTTATCATCATAGCTTCCGTGCTTCTTATATACAACGCATTTACAATGTCGCTGAACGAAAGAGTCAGATATCTCGGCATGCTGGCATCTGTCGGAGCGACAAAGAGACAGAAACGTTCGTCCATTTATTTCGAAGGATTTATTTTAGGAATTATAGGTATCCCCGTCGGAATCCTTGCAGGCATAGCCGGTATCGCAGTAACGCTTTACTTTATCAGCGACAAAATAATATCAACAGGAATGATAGCCGGCATAGAGAATTCAAATCTTAAAATAAGCGTCGATGTTCCTCTCTGGGCGATAGTTATGATTGTTATATTCAGCATTCTGACTATATGGATATCAACGCTTATCCCTGCTAAAAAAGCGTCTGAAATATCACCTATTGACGCTATCAGACAAACGGATTCGATTAAAATAAAAAAACAGAAATACACGTGTCCGAAGATAGTTTCCAAAATTTTCAGATTCGAGGGAGAGATATCATATAAATCATTAAAACGAAATTCGAGAAAAACAAATATGATAACCGCTTCTATCGCGCTGTCGCTGATACTGTTCCTGTGCACGAATTATTTCTGCGCTATGCTGATGGACTCGAACCAGTATTCATCAATGATGCCGTATCAGATTACCGTTTATACTTCTTATGATGACAGCGACCGGGTTAAGGACGTAATAAAATCGGTCAAAAGCGTCGACGAGGTTTACGCCGCATCATGCTTTATAAATATCATCGGCGGAGATAAGGAAAAAGCTAACAAAGCTTATACAGATATTACAAACGACAGTTCCGTTCTTACAACTCAGAATCAAAAACTGTTTGACTCTGAAAAAAGATTTGCAGTTAACATTATTGAAGACGGCAGATTTAATCAGCTTTGTCTTGAAAACGGACTTGACAGAGAACAGTTCTATTCGTCAGACACTGTAAAATGCCTCTTACTGAACAACATGACGCATTCGAATTCGGTAAACAAGGTCTTTACTTCCTCAATTATAGGCAAGTCGTTTACCGCTCACGCCCCGTCATACGGAGATTTCAAGGCTTCCGTCGGCGGACTTATAGATTACGACAAAAACAGCGATATGTGTTTGCTTAACCCCAAGGGAAGCATCAGCGCATATATACCCATGAGCGTATACGTTGAGACGATAAATAGTATCCCGGACAGAGAAGCCGATTTATCAATCGTTTACGGCGTTAAAACAAAAACACATGAGCAGACAGAAGAAGACATCAAAAATGCGCTTACCGCCGCAGGATTCGATATGAACGAGAGCGTTTTCGATCTCGATAAAAGTCAGCAGACGATTAATACAACTATCTATGTTCTTCAGGTATTCGTCTATGGATTTATAGTTCTTATGACTCTTATCACGATTGCTAATATTTTAAATACCGTTTCAACGGGTGTAATTCTACGCCGAAAGGAGTTTGCAATGCTCCGTTCGGTCGGCATGACTCCCAAAGGATTCAGAAAAATGATTGTCATGGAGAGCGTATTCTACGGACTCAAGGCTCTCGTTTACGGCATACCGCTGAGTTTGATTTTAAACCTTGCGATGAACAAAATGTTCGGCTCTTCGTATGTCCCGTTCTCGATTGATTACAAAGCGTATATCGGCGCGTGTCTCACAGTCTTTATCGTAACGGGAATATCAATGGTATACTCCGTGCAAAAAATCAAAAAAGACTCTATCATAGAGACATTAAAAGAAGAAATCAACTAACACTAATCAATAAAAAACAACTGCGGACAGGTTTTATTGCTGTCCGCAGTTTTTTTATTCTATTGTTCCGATAACAAATTTATCGTCCGCATTTGCGTTTGAAAATCTGACGCATTTGCCGTTGTTAAAAAAGTTTCCGGCGCGGACATAAATTTCGCCCGTGACATCTTTGTCAGTCTTAATATAAAATACACCGTATTCGCCGGGCTGTATTTTATCAAGCTTTGCGCCCTTTGCTTCATACTCACCGTTATCCGAACCGATAAATACACCGGGATCTGCGTAAATGGGAGCAACGCCGTCGTTTCTGACTCGAACGAAAATATATGCTTTGCCGAATATCTTTTTAACGTTTACTTTGTCTATATAAAAATCATATCCGAGCTTTGCGGAAGCGTTTGAAACGGTATCTTTCTGTGAATCTGAAAGACTCATTGTAAACGCATTCTGCATCATAAGAAACGAGCAATGAGTTTTATTAACGCATTCGTTATAGTCCTGCATGCCCTCAAGCTTTTCGCCTTTAATAAACGGTTCCTGACACTCTGGACGGAATTCTCCGCCGATCGGCTGACTTTTCCATACATTTGTAAGTTTGTTTTTCTTTAACTTAGTACAGAAAAACCAGTCCTTTGTATCGTCAATCGTTTCATACGTAAACGAATCGTCATGGAAACCGATTTCGCCGTTTTTCGTACCGGGATCGCCGGGATAACGAGTGAGAATCTTCGTAATTTTAAATGCGTTTTCATACGCTGTTATAATGCGCTCTTTCTGCTGTTTGGTCGGGTTAGCTTCATCAATCGAAACATGCCATTCGCCCCAGTGTCCGATAAGTCCGGTTGTTATGTACGCAATACGAGGATCCCCGTCATATTCTTCCGCTAACTTATATATAAACTTTTCGAGAAAATCTATAAGTCGGGGATCCGAATAATCCGGCGTAACTCCCCCGCCGTACTGCTCGTATTCATAAAACTTTATGCCGAGAGAATGTATATAATCTCCCGCCGAATCCTCATCTTTTCCGGGATAATCAAGATAAACTCTGAAAACCGCCTGATTTCCTCTTGACGATATATTTTCAAGATAAGGTTCTATCGCCTGTTTTATTGTAAACTCTCCGTCTGCGCTTACAAGATCGGACATCGGTATGTAAAACCACTCCATGCTGTAACCGAGATTATCGTCTTTTTCTCCGTCATCCGAATAAAACGGCATAAATCCCTTCATCGGATTAACCATAGCCTGTTTATATTCGAGTTTACTTGCCGTAAATCCCGACAGAGAGCCGAGACTCATAAGTATTGAGAGAAAAAATGCCGATATTTTCAAAAACAATGAAGAAAAAAACATAAAACACGCCCCCTATTATAATTCAATTTTTATCCCGTTAACCGTTTCTTTCGGTTTACCCTGTCCCGCGCGGGGTTCCATTATGTTCATCGACGACAGATATCTGTACACATCCTCGTTTTTAACACCGGTCTGATTCATGAGGACGGCTATGTGATAAGCTATTTCCGAAATATCGTGCGATATTTCGTCTTTACCCTCATTTTTAACATCTAATGCAAGCTCAAAACACAGTTCGTTGAGTTTCTTGAGTGTTTTATCCGAACCCTTTCTTAATAAATATGTCGTATAAGACCCCTCGGGCATTTTTTCACGGCGTTTTTTTATATTTTCCGAAAGCGCGTCGAAACTGAAATAATTAAGCTCGTCACTTCTCCATATTCTCTCGGTAAAACAAGAATCCGTTCCCTTATAGCATGCGGGGCCATCCTTTTTTACAATGACTGTCAGCGATTCGTAATCGCAGTCAGCAATTATTTCGACAATATGCTGATAATTTTTGCTGTGCTCGCCCTTAATCCAAATTCTCTGTCTTGACCTGCTCCAAAGGCAGACAAGCCCCTTTTGCATTGATATTTTGAGACTTTCCCTAGTCATATAGGACATACTCAGAACTTTTTTACTCACTGCGTCCACAATGACCGCGGGAATCAATCCTCTTGAGTTAAATTTAAGTTTATCAATGTCAATCATTTTTGTTTCTCCCGAATAATTTGTTCTTTGAATACATTATAACATTTTTCTCATTTATTTCAATACTTTATGACAAAAAAGAATTCGGCAGAGAAATTGAATTAACAATTCTCCGCCGAAATTAAACATCAGTTCGGTACTTTATCGCTCATCTTCATAAAGTCGAGCTTTTCTATTTTCGTTCTGGGAAGCGCGTCCATAAATTCTATCTTTCTCGGAACAGAGAAAGGATCAAGATTCGTCTCACAGAAATTAAGAATTTCTTTTTTCGTCTTTTCCTTATCAATTGAACTGTCATTAAGCGATACACAGAGCTTTACACACGGCTTTTTATCGTTGTCATACCCTTGAACCGCGCATGCCTCTTTGATAAAATCAAGAGTCATTATTTTCTGCTCCATTGTATAGGGATAAATATTATATCCCGAGATAATGATAATTCTCTTTTTACGCCCGGTAAAGTATGCGAAACCGTCCTCATCGACATATCCCATATCGCCCGTGTTAACCCAGTCAACGCCGTTTTCATCCTTTACGATTCCGCTCTCCTTAACGATGCCGTCAGGCAGATAACCGTTCATCATGGTATCTCCGCTCAAAGAAAACTCGCCGACCTCGCCTGCGGGAAGAACCTTTCCGTCTGCGTCGAGAACTCTGATTTTAACTCCCTCCAACGGCATACCGATAGAGTCGGGTTTATAGTGATCCGCACTGCACGTCGTGCATATTGCGCACATCTCGGTAAGTCCCCAGCCTCTGAAAAGTTTTGCCTTGCTCGAATTTGCTCTTAAAACAGACGTAAATTCGTTAACAAAGCTCTCGCTTAAAATATCGCCTCCGCTGAAAAGAAGATTGAGATTTTTAAGTCCCGGATTTACGAAATTATCGGCATTATACATTTTCTGAAACATGTTAGGAACGCCTAGAATCTCCTGTACATGATACTTTTTAATATAATTATTGACCTTAACCGCGTCAAACTTCGGAACAAGAATAGCGGAATAAGCGTTACACAGCGCGTAATGCATTGCGCCTCCGAGTCCGAATGCGTGGAAACACGGCAGTGCACAGATATTATATGAGTCGCCGTAGTTATGGTCTCTGTCAAGAAGGTACAGCTTGTACGCAAGCGAATTAAGCGAGAAAGACGAATGTTTAATCGTCTTGCTCTTACCCGTGGTTCCGCCGCCGTGCAAGTAAATAAGCGTTTCCTTGCCTGGATTCGAAACGGTTTTAACTGACGGGTACTTCTTCTTCATTATGTCTCTGTATCTGAATACCGTCGGCATGTCGGGGACGTTCGAATTTTTATTGTCGTCGAGTTTAACAAGAAATTTTATTATTCCCGATGTATAGTCGGATGTCGAACACACTATAGTGTGAGTTTTGCTTACAATCGAGGTAAAAGAAGCAATTGCTCTGTCCAAAATAAATAAAGCCTTCGAACCGGTAAGCTCGAGCATTTCTTTTAATGCGTCGGGAGGCGTCAGAGGATGAACGAAGTTGGCAATTATTCCGAGCTTATTAAGCGCATAAAACGCGACAATTGCGTGCGCCGACGTCGGCAGAAAAATAGTAATAACGTCACCGCGCTTGAATCCGCACTCGGTAAGATATCCCGCAAGATTTTCTATGTCTTCAAACATTTTTTTCATGCTTGTCTTACAGTCCTGATTGACAAAAGCCGTGTAATCACCGTGGTCTTTTGAAATTTTTGCATAACAGTTCTGCAAGTATTCGTAGCATGATTCATCCTTGGGTTCTGTTAAATAACGTTCTTTGGGACCTGTATATTCAGCCATAACCGCACCGTTCTTTCATTTTTTTATAATTATAGTATCAGAACACATCAGGTTCAATATTAATAAATAATTGACCTATATATTAAATAATTGACCATACAATATATTTATGATATACTGTTTTCGGTGAGATAATTATGAGAAAACAAATAGAAGAACAGTACATGAAGGCAATAAATGAATTCTACTGTATCGAAAACTATGATTTTTTTGATTCTCTTGAGGACAAGGTTATTTATTTCAGCCCGGGAAAAGATCATTTTATTCAAGGCAAAGAAGAACTGTGCAAATATTTCAAAGAGATTAAAAACAATTTGAAATTCGAAACTGGCAACGCGCACGCAAAACTCATAAATTTAAAACCCGGAGTATTTTTAATCCATACAGATCTCGAACTGAAAATCATACATAAAAGCGGAAAAGAAAAAATAATAAATCAAAGGATTGCCGTTGCTGTCAGACAGACCAAAATCGACGGAATTATAAAGGATACATGTCCGTATATTCAGGTCTCAAATCTTCTCAAAACAAATGACGAAAATAAAACAATCGGGTTTTCTCATCCTGAGACAGTATTTGAATATAAAACAAAAAAAATGATTCCGCTCCCCGGAGAAAACGGAACTGTATATTATATAAACAAAAAATCCGTAAAATACATAGAAAGTCTAAAGGGTGTAAAATGTATGATTCATACGGATTTTGAAACTTTCACGTCAAATATGCTTATCAAAAACGTTCTCTCGCTTCTCGGCAGCGGATTTATACGCTGTCATTCCGGATACGCCGTAAATAAGGAACGAATAAAAAGTATCTCACCGTATAAACTGACACTCTATACGGGCGAAGAAATCCCTGTTCCGGTAAAAAAATATACCACGATAAAGAAAACGTTATCAGAATCAATATAAAGTCTCTCCTTTTTTTTCGTTTATATTGAACACAGTTTGCAAATTACATCATCAATCAAATATTTGATTTGAGAAACACCTACATCTTCATCGGAAATGAGAGCAATAAACGCTTTTGCATCTTCGATGTTGAAGAAGATATCGGGAAACGACAAAGAAACGTCTCCGTCTGATGCGTCTACTCCATAGACCTCATACTCATTATCTTCTTCGTCTGTGATTTTGTCTGTTCTTAACATGTACATAGTAAAAAAGCCTCCAATATTTTTATAACAATACCAATAAGTTACCATTATTATAATCACATTTCTATTTTTTGTCAATATAAAATGAAGTATTTTACTAGTTTATTACATAAAAACACAATAGAGAGCTAATCATAACACTGATTAACTCTCTATTTTTTTACGATATTTTGATTATAAAATCAAACTAATTACTATATTTATCAATATCTTGTATAACCTTAACAGAACTGTATTATATTAAACGAAACACAGATATGCTGACGGACGTTACAAACGGGTTTGAATTGTGATATAAGACGGATAATCGTAATTTGAGCAGATGAAAAAACAGCGTGAGATTTTCTCACGCTGTAAGTAATTAAATATTCAATAAGATTTTATATGGTCAGATTTTCCAAATCAAATGGTGATTGATAAATAAATATTATAAGCTATCAGACAACACCTTGATTTTTTCATCACGGCTAAGAGTCTTATAACCGCCATCCATTGTTAGTGTTAAATCGGCAATGTTTTCTATATCATCTTTTGTAACTCCCAAATCGGATATATTAGTAATAACGCCGATTTCGTTCATCCAATTTTCCATTGCAAGTAATCCTTCTTTTGCAATTTGCTCATCTGTTTTGCCTTGTGGGGAAACGCTCCAAACATTGATTGCAAAACGCTTAAATTTATCAAGTCCGTAAGGCATAATATATCTGTAATATGCGAGAGAAACAGCAGAAAGCGTCATACCGTGGGTTGCGTTTGTATAACCTCCGACCGCCTGACCGAGCATATTTTATAGTAAGGCTTTAAATTCTCCGGCGTCTTACGTTCGTAAGGAAGCACCTCTCCGTTCAGGAAACGAACAGCATACCAAAGCTCCAAAGGCTTTTTCTGTCCGACATAGTCAAATGCAGATTCTTCACGTCCGCATTCAGTACAGATATAAATATCCTCGTGTCGGCTCAGTGCGTTTTCAGCCATATCCTTGTTCATCTGCTGCTTACCGCAACGAGGACAAGGCATATT
>JALEQX010000025.1 GCA_022763825.1 Oscillospiraceae bacterium
GCAATCCGCTGTATTTTGGGTGCGAAGCAGTTTTAAATCGGAACAACACACTGCTTTGCTCGCAAAGAGCAGTGTATGCAAACGATTGCAACAGCGGTTATATTCATCATATTTTCGTTTCGGCAAGGCAAAGGAACGCCGGAAGCCTAACGGCTTTCAAGTTTCTTTAACGCAATCGAAGCGGAAAGAGGGTGGATATAAACCTTATGAGTTCGACTCTCTTTTGCTATACATTATTAAACTTTAAAATAACAATAGAATGTTACGAAATGTTGACGGAAAATATTTATAATTGACGAAAATATACGGATATGATATTATTATTGTGAAATCTGTAAGATATAAGTATTAATAGAATATTAATAAGATTAAAAAATGTTTATTATTAAGGCGGAGTATTATGACAGGACAAAACCGCGCGTTTAAAAACCGACTTAAAAAGTGCCGTGACACCGCTTTTTCCGGCGGCGGTCTTATAAGTATACGCGATCTTTTTGACAGGGTTCGAAACGCATATTCGGGCAGAACCTGCATTATCGAAAAAAAGGATAAAACGACTGTTGCATATTCCGTCGACAGATTCGCCCGCGACGTAAAGCAGTTAAGTTACGCGCTCGAAAATGCGGGGCTTACCGGCAGACATGTCGGTATCGTCGGGGAGAATTCGTACCGCTGGATTGTCGCGTTTTTTGCGCTGACAACGGTCGGTTCCGTCGCCGTGCCGATTGATAAAGAGCTGCCCGACTCGGATGTTGTGAAGCTATTGAAAAAAGCAGACGCGTCCGCCGTATTTTGCTCCGCTGCGTATTACAGCGCGTCGCTTAGTATGAAAAAGGATATTCCCGATTTTAAATGTATTTCGCTGTCGGATAAAAAAAGAGACGGAATCGCCGATTTTGATAAATTCAAGTCTTCGGCTTCGTCATACTTGCAGACAGAGGAGTTCTTTAAAAGCAGAACTCCGTCGGCGGATGATATTGCCGTTATAATATTCACATCCGGCACGACGGGAGCAAACAAGGGTGTTACTCTCACTCACGGTAATTTGTGCGCTAATGTCGATTTTCTTTCAAAAATGATAGATGTTCGGACGGTGTTCAGCGTTTTGCCGATGAATCATGCGTACGAACTCGGATGCAGTGTGCTGACCGCCATATATATAAATGCGGTTCTGTACATTAACGACAGACTGAGAAATTTACAGAAAAACATAAACGAATTTCATCCCGAGGGAATGACAGCCGTCCCGCTTATCGCCGACGCATTTTATGACATGATAATGAACGAGAGCGAAAAGCTCGGCAAAAAGGACAGGCTTTTAAAAGCGGTTAAAATAAGCGATTCGTTAAGAAATCACGGCGTCGATTTAAGAAAATTTATTTTTAAGGATATCGTCGATTCGTTCGGAGGAAAACTGCCTCTTATCGCATGCGGAGGAGCGTCGGTTAATGCCGAGAAGATGAAATTCTTAGATGACACAGGGTTTAAAATAATAATAGGCTACGGACTGACGGAGGCTTCACCGCTGGCGGCGGTTAATTTTGATATTCGATCTCATCCCGATTCGGTCGGACTGCCGGTGAACGGGTGCGAAGTAAAAATCGATTCGCCCTCTCGGGACGGTTCGGGTGAAATTTTCATTCGCGGAAAGAATGTCACGCACGGTTATTATAACGATGAGGAATCGAATGAAAAATCATTTACATCAGACGGATGGTTTAAGACGGGAGACTTCGGCAGAATCGATAATGACGGGTATCTTTACATAACAGGACGTAAAAAAAATCTCATAATTCTTGACAACGGAAAAAATATATATCCCGAAGAGATAGAAAATACGATTGAGGAGAATTCGTCTTTTATAAAAGAATCGGTCGTTTTTCAGACTCAAAAGGAGCTTGACGGCGGCGGAAAAGCCAATGTCTTAGCGGCAGTCGTCGGATTGATACCGGATGCGTTTGCAGGAAAAAATACGGATGAAATCATGCAGACGGTTTCTGATGAAATATACAGGGTAAACCGTCTGCTTCCGGGATATAAGAGAGTTCACGAGGTTAAATTCGTATTAAATCCGATGCCGAAAACATCTACTATGAAAGTAATAAGAAGCGACGTAATTAAATTATATTACGACTTAGACAGGAGCAAAATATCATGTACGAAAAAATAATCGACATTTTAAAGGAATACGTAAACGTTGACGCCGATAAAATTACAGAGGATACGAATTTAAGAGGCGATCTCGGACTGAATTCTTTGCAGATGGTCAACATGGCGGTAGCTATTGAGGATGAATTCGATATAGAAATATCCGACCGTGACGCGTCTGATGTTGAGACCGTAGGTGACGTAAATCGACTTATCGAGTCTTTAATGTAGAAAAATGTATTACAGTGTAAAAAAATTAAAAAATTGCGATTTAGGTATTGACATTCGGCTTTTTCGGTGTTAATATACAGCTAAAGGCTGTGACGAAGACGGCCG
Source organism: Oscillospiraceae bacterium (assembly GCA_022763825.1). GTDB lineage: Bacteria > Bacillota > Clostridia > Oscillospirales > Acutalibacteraceae > CALACW01. The sequence goes on from JALEQX010000025.1 coordinate 2,485, forward strand.
GGATTTATAGTAATTCCAGAGAGTCGGTGCTTGGTGCGAACCGATATTGCTGTTCCTGTGACCCATCGCTTCCGAGCCGGAGATGCGAAATTACAGTAGTGTTTCCCGAGTGAACTGCGTTAGTGTGAAAAGGATTGTTAGATTCTTGAGAGGCACAGTGCGATAGCCGAGTGCAATTTGAGTGGTACCGCGGATAGTATTATTCGTCTCAAAGTTATCAAAGCTTTGAGACGTTTTTTTTATTGCCTCAAAGCAGTGCGGAGGAATTAAAATGGCTGAAACAGCAAACGAAAAATCAAAGATCCTCGAAATAGCTCAGCGTATCCATGAGCTCAGAGACATCACCGGATTCACAACTGCCGAAATGGCGGAAAAAACCGAGGTCACTGAGGAAAACTACCTTAATTACGAAGCGGGCAAACTTGACTTCCCGTTTACCTTCATTCATAAATGCGCGCTCGCGTTCGGTGTTGAGATTACAGACCTTTTAGAGGGTCACAGTGCGCGTCTTTCGTCCTACACGGTAACAAGAAAGGGAAGAGGACAGACGACCGCGACGGAGGAGGGTATCACGATTCAGAACCTCGCTCCGATGTTCAGAAAGAAGCTTGCTGAGCCCTACTGGGTAAGATACGAGTATTCGGATGAGCTTCAGAAAAAGCCGATTCATACCACGACTCATTCGGGACAGGAATTTGACCTTGTAATAAGCGGAACGCTTCTCGTTCAGGTCGGCGGACATAAGGAGCTTCTTCATGAGGGCGACAGTATTTTCTACAACAGCTCGACTCCCCACGGAATGATAGCCGTTGACGGCAAGGACTGCGTATTCCTTGCTATGGTTATCGCAAGCGAGGACGGATTCAAGCCCTTTGCGGATCATCACATCATCAAGGAGTTCACTCCCGCGGATCACAGAAATCTTGTCTGCGAGAAGTTTATACACCCGGTCGAGGACGAAAACGGATGTCTTAAAGATATCTCGTTTACCGACGCGGATAAATTCAATTTTGCATTCGATATCGTAGACGAGATTGCGAGACTTCATCCCGATAAGACCGCCATGGTTCACGTTTCCGCCGATAAGACGGAGAGAATTTTTACATTTAAAGATATTAAGCAGAAATCTGCGCAGGCGGCTAACTATTTTAAATCATTGGGAATTAAAAAGGGCGACAGGGTAATGCTCGTCATGAAACGTCATTATCAGTTCTGGTTTGCGATTCTCGGACTTCATAAGCTCGGCGCGATAGTCGTTCCCGCTACGAATCTTCTCGTAGAACACGACTTTGATTACAGATTCAACGCAGGCGGAATATCCGCTATCGTATGTACCGCCGACGGCGACACTGCTCATCAGGTTGACCTTGCTCATAAAAATTCACCGACTCTTAAAACAAAGATAATCGTTAACGGCGAGCGCGAGGGCTGGCATAATTTCGATAAGGAATTCGTACTTTTCTCGAGAAAATTCGAGAGAACGGCAGACTCTGCCTGCGGCGGCGACCCCATGCTCATGTTCTTTACTTCGGGCACTACGGGATATCCCAAAATCGCAACTCATAACTTCAAATATCCCCTCGGTCACTTCGTAACCGCGAAATACTGGCACAGAGTAAAGACCGACGGACTTCACTTTACAATCGCCGAGACAGGCTGGGGCAAGGCTCTTTGGGGCAAGCTCTACGGACAGTGGCTCTGTGAGGGCGCGGTATTTGTATACGACTTTACGAGATTTGATGCAGACGACATTCTCCCGATGTTCAAGAAATACAACATCACAACGTTTTGCGCGCCCCCGACCATGTACAGAATGTTTATCAAGGACGACCTTTCGAAGTTCGACCTTTCATCAATTCAGTATGCTACAACGGCGGGCGAGGCTCTCAACCCCGAGGTATTCTATCAGTTCCAAAAGGCTACCGGCTTAAAGGTAATGGAGGGCTTCGGTCAGACGGAGACGACACTTACCATAGCAAACCTCTACGGCATGGAGCCCAAGCCCGGTTCTATGGGCAAGCCCGTCCCCGGATATGATATCGACATAGTGGATCCCGACGGAAATCCCGTGGGCGTCGGTGAGTCCGGTGAAATCGTCGTTCGTACGGATAAATTTGTACCCAACGGTCTGTTCATGGGCTATTACAGAGATGAGGAAAAGACAAAGGAAGCGTGGCACGACGGAATCTATCATTCGGGCGACGTTGCATGGAGAGACGAGGACGGCAACTTCTGGTATGTCGGCAGAACAGACGATGTTATCAAATCCTCGGGCTACCGTATCGGACCGTTCGAAATCGAGAACGTTATCATGGAGCTTCCCTATGTTCTTGAGTGCGGTGTTTCCGCGGCTCCCGATGAAATCAGAGGTCAGGTCGTAAAGGCGAGCATCGTTCTTACCAAGGGAACCGTCGGCACGGACGAACTTAAAAAAGAGATTCAGACCTACGTCAAGAAAAAGACCGCGCCGTACAAATATCCGCGTATAGTTGAATTCAAAGAATCTCTTCCCAAGACGATAAGCGGAAAGATTCAGAGAAACAAGCTTTAATCAAACTTTCGGAGATATTATTATGGAGCATAAACGAGTAACGCTTTTTGCCGGACACTACGGCAGCGGAAAAACGAATATTGCCGTAAATTACGCTTTGAAATTAAAAAAAGACGGCGAAAAAGTCGTAATTGCCGACCTTGATATCGTAAATCCTTATTTCAGGACTAAGGACAGCAAGGACGTTCTTGAGAAAAACGGTATAAAGCTTATTTCGTCCGAATTCGCAAACTCCAACGTCGATTTTCCCGCGCTTCCGCAGGAAATGTATGAGGTTACGGACAATAAAAGCGAATTCGCGGTGCTCGATATAGGCGGAGACGACAGGGGTGCGTATGCTCTGGGCAGATACACCCCGTCTATAAAAGAAGAAAACAACTATGAAATGCTGTTGGTTATAAATAAATACAGACCCCTTACCGCCGACGCCGAAAGCGTCGTTGAGATAATGCGTGAAATCGAGCTGGCGGGCGGTATTGCTTTTACGGGAATCGTTAATAATTCAAACCTCGGAGAAGAAACAACGGCTCAGACGGTATTAAATTCCGTTGAATATGCGTCAGAGGTTTCTCGTATAACGGGACTGCCCGTTAAAATGACGAGCGTTCAACAGAGTTTGTACGACGAATTGAAAGACAAAATAGACAACGTTTTTCCTCTTAAATTACAGCATAAAATCACTCAGGAGGTATAACAATGGCAAAACTTACCTTTAAATCAGACCTCTGCAAAGGATGCGGACTCTGCGTTTCGGCATGTCCGAAGCACCTGTTGTCCTTAGCGCAGGACAAATTAAACGTTAAGGGACATCATCCCGTTGAGATAACCGATATGTCGGAGTGTATAGCGTGCGCGTTCTGTGCGACGATGTGTCCCGACTGCGTTATTAAGGTAGAGAGGTGAGAGAACAATGGCAGAAAAAGTATTGATGAAAGGCAACGAAGCGATAGCCGAGGCGGCTATCAGATGCGGATGTCTTCACTATTTCGGATATCCTATAACTCCGCAGACGGAGGTCGCGGCATATATGGCTAAGCGTATGCCCAAGGTAGGCGGAACGTTTTTACAGGCTGAGAGCGAGGTTGCCGCTATTAATATGGTAATAGGAGTTTCCTCTACAGGCAAGCGCGTTATGACCTCGTCGTCAAGCCCCGGAGTTTCGCTCAAAAGCGAGGGCATTTCGTACCTCGCCGGATGTGATCTTCCCGCTCTTGTCGTAAACGTTCAGAGAGGCGGTCCCGGACTCGGCGGTATTCAGCCCAGCCAGTCGGATTACTTCCAGTCAACTAAGGGAGGCGGACACGGAGATTATCATAATATAGTTTTAGCCCCCGCTTCCGTTCAGGAGATGGCAGACCTCACCGTTAAAGGATTTGAACTTGCGGATAAATATTCGATGGTTTCGATGATTCTTGCAGACGGTACCATGGGACAGATGATGGAACCCGTAGATTTAGAAATCGGAGAAGTTAAAAAATACGAAAAACCGTGGGCTTTGACCGGAACAAAAATGGAAAGAGCGCATAATATCGTAAATTCTTTATTTTTAAGCCCCGAAGAACTTGAAAAAAAGAATTTTGAGAGGTATGATAAATATAAGGTTGTCGAAGAAAACGAGGTTATGTATGAAGAATACCTCATGGACGACGCCGATATCTGCCTCGTTGCGTTCGGTATAAGCGCGAGAGTTTCGAAGAACGCCGTAAACGAGGCGAGAAAAGCCGGAATCAAGGCGGGTCTTATCAGACCGATTACTCTCTGGCCGTTCCCGAAGAAAGTTTTAAGAGAAGCCGCGGATAAATGCAAGGCGTTTATATGCGTCGAAATGAATATGGGACAGATGATAGAGGACGTTGAGCTTGCCATAAGATGCAAAAAGCCCGTTTATCTCTGCAACCGTACGGGCGGAATGATTCCCGACCCCGCGGACGTTCTTAAAATGATAAAGGATGTAAACGAAAAGGGAGGTAACGAGTAATGGCTGTTGTATTTGACAAACCGCACGCGCTGACAGACGCGGTGCTTCACTACTGCCCCGGATGTACGCACGGCATTATACACCGTCTCGTTGCCGAGGTTATCGACGAGCTCGGTATCGAGGGCAGAACGATAGCCGTAGCTTCCGTCGGATGTTCGGTTATGGCTTATAATTATTTCAACTGCGACTGCGTTCAGGCGGCTCACGGCAGAGCTCCGGCAGTAGCTACGGGCGTTAAACGTTCCGACCCGCAAAACAATATAGTATTTACATATCAGGGCGACGGAGACTTAGCGGCAATCGGTACAGCGGAGACGGTTCACGCCGCCGCAAGACGAGAGAACATCACCGTTATATTTGTAAATAATGCGATTTACGGTATGACGGGCGGACAGATGGCTCCCACGACCCTCCCCGGACAGGTTACGCAGACGTCGCCATACGGACGTGACGTAAACACCGTAGGTTATCCTGTTAAGGTCTGCGAACTTCTTTCGAACGTTGACGGCGCGGCTTATCTTGAAAGAGTAGCCGTAAACAATGTTAAAAACGTTAAGAACGCTAAAAAGGCTATCAAGAAAGCGTTTACATACCAGCTCGAGGGCAAGGGATTCTCTCTCGTTGAGGTTATCTCGACATGTCCTACCAACTGGGGGATGACTCCGGACAACGCTATGAAGTGGGTTGAGGATAAGATGATTCCTTACTATCCGCTCGGCGTTTATAAGGATATATATGCAGATTCGGAGGCGGGAAAATGAGTACGACGCGTATACTTTTCGCGGGATTCGGCGGTCAGGGAATACTCTTTGCCGGAAAATTTCTCGCATACAAAGGTCTTATTGAAAACAAAGAGGTAAGCTGGCTTCCGTCTTACGGACCCGAAATGCGAGGCGGTACGGCTAACTGTTCGGTCATTATCTCGGACGAGCCTATCGGCTCCCCGATAGTAAGCGACCCGGATGTGCTTGTCGTTATGAATCTGCCGTCGCTTGATAAGTACGAGGATTCGGTTGTCAGCGGAGGCAAGATATTCGTAGACTCCTCGCTTGTAGACAGAAAAGTTAAAAGAGACGACGTAGACGTATATTACATACCCGCAACGAAAATTGCGGAGGAAAACGGTATACCAACGCTTGCAAATATGATTATTACCGGAAAAGTTATAAAAGAACTTGACGAAATTCCTTACGAGCATATAGAGGACGCTTTGAAAAAGGTTGTTTCGGCAAGACATCTTGATATGCTTCGGCACAATTTCGACGCTGTGCAGAAAGGTTACGATTATTAATTTTCAGAGGTGTTGATAAAATGGAAATCAGATTTGAAAGAACGAGCGCTCCCAAGGTTAAGCCCGACGAGAGCAATCTCGGATTCGGTAATTACTACACGGATTACATGTTTGTTATGAACTGGACAGACGGTGTGGGCTGGCATGACGCGAGAATCGTACCGTTCGGCGATATCACTCTTTCGCCTGCGGCTGTTGCGCTTCACTACGGCGCAGAGATTTTCGAGGGTCTTAAGGCTTACAGAAGAGCCGACGGCGGTGTTCAGATGTTCAGACCCATTGAGAATATCAGACGTATGAATTCCTCGGCGGAGAGACTTGCAATGCCTCAGATAGACGAGGACGACGCGTTTAAGATTTATACAACGTTCGTAGACTGTGAAAAGGACTGGACTCCCCACGCTCCCGGAACCTCGCTCTATTTAAGACCGTTTATGTTCTCGGATGAGGCACAGCTCGGCGTTCACACTATCAAGAGCGCGGTATTTATGATTATAGCTTCTCCCTGCGGAAGCTATTACGCAGAGGGACTTAACCCCGTTTCTATTATGATTGAGACGGACGATGTCCGCGCCGTCAGAGGCGGTACCGGCTACATTAAGTGCGGCGGTAACTACGCGGCAAGCTCAAGAGCGGGACTCAAGGCCGAACAGCTCGGCTATTCGCAGGTTCTCTGGCTCGACGGTGTTGAGAGAAAGTATATTGAAGCGGTCGGCGCGATGAACGTTATGTTCAAGATTGACGGTAAGATTGTAACTCCCGCGCTTCTCGGTTCTATACTTCCCGGCGTTACGAGAAAGTCTATTATCGAGCTTCTTAAGGATAAGGGCTACGAGGTTGAGGAGAGACGTTTAAGCGTTGACGAGCTTATCGAGGCCGCAGAAAACGGCAAGCTTGAAGAGATGTGGGGCTGCGGTACGGCGGCTGTCGTATCTCCCGTAGGCAGACTCGGCTATAAGGGTAAGGATTATATCATCAACGGCGGTAAGATCGGCGAGATAACGCAGATGCTTTACGACGAACTTACCGGTATTCAGTGGGGTACAAAACCCGATACTCATAACTGGATAGTAAAAATAAGCTGAATTTCGGACTGTCGCCTTTAGCGCAGACCAAAAAGCAAATAAAAAAAAGGAAGCTATAATTCAAAATAAGCATGTTAATTACGGCTTAGAGTATGTTTTATAGCTTCATTTTTTATAGGATTTTATATTTATTTTGCTTTTTTAAACATTTTTTTATTTTTAGAGGTAAATATGTATAAAGTATTTGACGCGCATTGTCACATATACCCCGATAAAATAGCAGAGAAAGCCTCGGAGAGCATAGGCAGATTTTACAATATGCCGATGCGCTACGACGGCAGGGTTTCTACGCTTGAAAAAATCGGAGAGCGGGCGGGAGTCGAAAAATATCTTGTTCAGTCTGTTGCGACGACTCCGCACCAGGTAAGGTCTATAAACGAATTTATATCCTCGACGGTAAATTCGGCGCCCGAACGTTACGTCGGGTTCGGAACGCTTCATCCCGACAGCCCCGATATCGCGGGCGATCTTGAGCATTTAAAGGAACTGGGACTTCACGGGGTCAAGCTTCACCCGGACGTCCAGGACTTTAAAATAGACGATTACAGGTGTCTTAAAATATACGAGCTGTGCGAGAAAACGGATACGCCGATTCTCATGCACTGCGGTGACAGACGTTTTGACAATTCCAATCCTAACCGCCTTGTCCCGATAATCGATATTTACACGTCCCTTACGATAATAGGCGCGCATTTCGGCGTGTGGTCGGTGTGGAATGAAAACGTTGAAAAGATGGCCGGGCATAAGAATTTCTATGTCGATACATCGTCGTCATTCTATGCGATAAGCAAGGAAAAGGCGAGAGAGATTATTTATACATACGGCGTTGACAGGGTTCTGTTCGGCACGGACTACCCGATGTGGGATCCGAAAGAGGAAGTCGGGAGGCTTTTAGACCTCGGACTTAGTGATGAAGAGAACAGAAAAATTCTGTACGACAACGCGTATAATCTGCTGTGCAAAAAATAATTTTAATTAAAATCCTAAAAACCTATTGACAAAGTAGGAATTGGGTGTTATTATCTATTCATCAAAGAAAAACGGAGGCGGAGGAATTGAAAAATATATCAGTGTATTATGACGGACGAATGTGTTTTCGATGTTGCCGCTCATTGAATTTATAAATTATATATGCATTAATTTTGATTGATGAAAAGGAGATAATTATTATGTCGAAAATATATAAATCAGCAGCCGAACTTATAGGAAACACTCCGCTTTTGGAGCTTTCTAATATTGAAAAGAAATATGGCCTTAAGGCAAGGCTTCTTGCCAAGGTTGAATATTTCAATCCCGCCGGAAGCGTTAAGGACAGAATTGCAAAGAAGATGATTGACAAAGCGGAAGCCGAGGGTAAGTTAAAGCCCGGCTCCGTTATAATCGAACCGACGAGCGGTAACACGGGCATAGGTCTTGCTTCCGTCGCCGCCGCGAGAGGTTACAGAATTATAATCGTTATGCCCGAAACAATGTCTGTTGAACGCCGTCAGATAATGAAGGCGTACGGCGCTCAGCTTGTTCTTACAGAGGGCGCAAAGGGTATGAAAGGTGCAATTGCAAAGGCCGACGAGCTTGCAAAGGAAATTCCGGACAGCTTTATCCCCGGTCAGTTCGTAAATCCCGCGAATCCCGAGGCTCATTTTGAGACAACTGGTCCCGAAATTTATAATGATACCGACGGAAAGGTCGATTACTTCGTAGCGGGCGTAGGTACGGGCGGAACCGTTACCGGCGTAGGAAAGTACCTTAAATCAAAGATTGACGGCGTTAAGGTCGTAGCCGTTGAACCCGAAAGCTCGGCAGTTCTTTCAACCGGCGTTGCGGGGGCGCATAAGATTCAGGGTATCGGCGCAGGCTTCGTTCCCGACGTTCTCGATACGAAAGTTTACGACGAGATAATCCCTGTATCGAACGACGACGCATTTAAATTCGGCAAGGAAGTCGGAAAAAACGAGGGTATTCTCGTAGGTATTTCCTCGGGCGCGGCTTTGAGCGCGGGTATTACTCTTGCAAAAAGACCCGAGAACGAGGGCAAGACAATAGTTGTTCTTTTCCCCGATACCGGCGACAGATATTTGTCTACCCCCTTGTTTAATGATTAAATATATGCTATAATATATACCGTTGCAGAAATGCAGCGGTATTATTTTGAGTTTGAGGAAAATAATGAAGGTTCTTGTCGCAATGAGCGGGGGGGTTGACTCCTCCGTAACCGCCGGACTTCTTACCGAACAGGGTAACGAATGCGTCGGCTGCACGATGAAATTATATAATAATGAAGACGCTGGTATTCCGAGAGAGCATACATGCTGTTCTCTTGACGATGTCGAGGACGCGAGAAGCGTCGCACACAGACTGGGAATGCCTTACTATGTTTTTAATTTTTCCGACGACTTCAAAGAAAAGGTTATCGATAAATTCGTAAGTGAATATCTCCGCGGTTTTACGCCTAATCCCTGTATTGACTGCAACAGATATATGAAGTTTGATAAGCTGTTTGAGCGCGCCGATATATTGGGATGCGATCATATTGCTACGGGGCATTATGCGAGAATCGAAAAGTGCGGAGATAAATACCTGCTTAAAAAAGCCGTCGATCTCTCAAAGGATCAGAGCTACGTTCTCTGGAACATGACACAGAAACAGCTTTCGCGGACTCTTTTTCCGCTGGGTGAATTAAATAAGACAGAGACAAGGGATATTGCTCAGAGGTACGGATTTATTAATGCAGACAAGCCCGACAGTCAGGACATCTGCTTTGTTCCCGACGGCGATTACGGCACCGTTATCGAAAAGTATACGGGCAAAGAGTCGCTTCCCGGCAATTTTATTGATTCAAAGGGTAATGTTCTCGGTAAACATAACGGAATTATAAGATATACGATAGGTCAGCACCGCGGTCTCGGTATTTCACTCGGGGCCAAGTTCTACGTTACCGCTATCGACGCAAAAAATAACACCGTGACTCTCGGCAAAAGCGAGGAGCTTATGTCAAAGGGCGCGGTAGTTTCCGATTTCAATTTTATCGGCGGTGAAGCTCCCGCAGGAAAATTCAAGTGCAAAGCAAAGGTTCGTTACCGTCAGACAGAGCAGGACGCAGTTGCCGAGGTTAAGGAAAACGGAGATGTTGCCGTTATTTTTTCCGATTTGCAAAGAGCCGTTACACGCGGACAGTCGGCAGTTCTTTATGACGGCGATACCGTTATCGGCGGCGGTACTATTATTGATATTATTTCGGCAGAGGGTTTTTAATTAAACTCTTTGCCGTTATTTTTTTATATTTTTAAAAGAAAAGGGTGGTAAAGTGAATAAATATGTATTATAATGAATAAAATCAATAAAATTAATTAAACAATCCGTATATTATGAATATATAATCATTTGATATGCAAATGATTTGAAAATTTATAAAATATATTTTAAGTATTCATGCAATATAACGGTGAAAAAAGCAAAGAAATATGTTACAATATTTTTAAAGAGATTTTGAACACGGGGTGGAAATTTTATGAAAAAAGCAGATCGTAAGATCGTTACCGAGTTTGGCGAGGAGTATTACGGTTTCAGCTTCGGAAGCGTGAACGACAGGGTGTGCGAAATTGTATTCAATACGTCCATGGTCGGTTATCAGGAGATAGTTTCCGATTTGTCGTATACGGATCAGAGCGTCGTTATGACGTATCCGCTTATCGGCAACTACGGTATCACGGACGACGATTTCGAGAGCAGGACTCCCGGTATCGGCGCGCTTATCGTGCACGACTACAACGATATGCCGTCTAACTTCAGATATACCAAGACTCTTTCGGAGCTTCTCGAGGAGAACGGTATTCCGGGTATTTCCGGCGTAGATACGAGAATGATAACCAGACGTATAAGAGATAACGGTTCGTGCAGAGTGTTTATCACGGGTGCGGACAGACCGAAAGAGGAATGCCTTAAAATAATAAACGAAACGCCCGTTCCGCACGACGCGGTAAGCAGGGTAAGCTGTAAAAAAAGATGGTACTCGCGTACTTCGAATCCGAAATACAACGTTGTCGCCGTCGACTGCGGAATAAAGCTTAATATTGTCAGAAGTCTAAATAAATTCGGCTGCAACGTAACGATAGTACCGTTTGATACTACCGCAGAGGAAATAGAATTTATGAAGCCTGACGGCGTATTTCTTTCAAACGGTCCCGGAAATCCCGAGGATGTTACCCCGGTTATTGAGACTGTTAAAAAATTAAAAGGAAAGTACCCCATATTCGGAATCTGTCTCGGTCATCAGATGATTTCTCTTGCATACGGCGCAAAAACGTATAAGCTTAAATTCGGTCACAGAGGCGGAAACCATCCCGTTATGAATTTGCAGACGGGCAAAATCGAGATAACCTCGCAGAATCACAGCTATGCCGTCGATCCCGGCAGCGTAGAGGGAACGGGACTTGAAATTACGCACATAAATCTTCTCGACAACACGGTAGAGGGACTTAAATGTGAAAAGGACAGAATTTTCTCCGTTCAGTATCACCCCGAAAGCGCACCAGGCCCGCAGGACAGCGCGTACCTGTTCGGTCAGTTTGTAAACAATATGAAGGAGGCGAAAGACAATGCCTAAGAGAACCGATATAAAGAAAGTTTTGGTTATAGGTTCGGGACCTATCGTTATAGGGCAGGCCGCCGAATTCGATTACGCAGGAACGCAGGCTTGTCTTGCGCTCAAGGAAGAGGGTTATGAGGTAATACTTGCAAACTCGAACCCCGCTACCATTATGACAGATACTTCGATTGCGGATAAAGTATATATGGAACCGCTGACGCTTGAATATCTTGCGAGAATCTGCCGGTTTGAGCGTCCGGACGCGATTGTTCCCGGTATAGGCGGACAGACGGGACTTAACCTTGCCATGCAGCTTTCAAAAAAAGGCGTTCTCAAAGAGTGCGAAATAGAACTGCTCGGTACGGACGCTAAAAGTATCGAGAGAGCCGAGGACAGAGAGCTTTTTAAAGAGCTTTGCGAAGAGATAGGCGAGCCTGTCGTTCCCTCGCAGATTACATATTCGGTTGATGAGGCTTTAAAAGCCGCCGAGGAAATAGGTTATCCCGTAATTCTTCGTCCCGCGTTCACGCTGGGAGGCACGGGAGGCGGATTTGCGGACGATTCCGAGAGTCTCAAAGAGATGATGAAAAACGCGCTTGCTCTTTCACCCGTTCATCAGGTTCTCGTTGAAAAGAGTATTAAGGGATATAAAGAAATTGAGTACGAGGTAATCCGAGACGCGAACGATACCGCTATTACCGTTTGTAATATGGAAAACCTTGACCCCGTCGGAATTCATACGGGCGACTCGATAGTTGTCGCGCCCAGCCAGACTCTTACGAACAAAGAGTATCAGATGTTAAGAGATTCCGCGCTTAAAATAATCCGCGCGCTCAAGGTCAAGGGCGGATGCAACGTTCAGTTTGCATTAGACCCTCATTCGTTCAGATACTATGTTATAGAAGTCAACCCCCGTGTTTCGCGTTCGTCCGCTCTTGCTTCGAAGGCGAGCGGTTATCCGATTGCGAGAGTTTCGGCAAAAATCGCCGTCGGCATGCTTCTTAATGAAATTCAGCTTGCGAACACCCCCGCATGTTTCGAACCCGCGCTCGATTATGTTGTTACAAAGATGCCGAGATTCCCGTTTGATAAATTCCCGGCGGCGCTGAACACTCTGTCAACGCAGATGAAGGCGACGGGAGAGGTAATGAGCGTAGGCGTTACGTTCGAGGAAAGCCTGCTGAAAGCCATTCGTTCGCTTGAATCGAATAAAAACCATATTCACATGGAGAAATTTGACTCCGAGCATATGAGCGTGGATGAACTTCTTGATTATATAAAAGTCGGAACGGACGACAGAATTTACGCGATAAGCCAGCTTATGTGGATGGGCGTGGATCATTCGCTTATATGCGATATAACGCAGATAGATATGTTCTTCCTTGATAAGATAAAGAAAATCGTCGACTTTGAAAAGGAAATGGAGAAAAATCCGTCCTCATCCGAGCTTTTGAGAGAGGCTAAGAGAATGGGATTCTCCGACTCCTATATAGCCGAGCTTTGGAATCAGAGCGAGGAGGATGTTTACAATTACAGAGTCGAGCATGATATTTTCCCCGTTTATAAAATGATAGATACGTGCGCGAGCGAGTTCGACAGCTATGTTCCGTATTTTTATTCGACCTACGCCGACGAAAACGAGTCGATAGTTTCCTCAAAAAAGAAAGTAATCGTATTGGGCTCGGGCCCCATTCGTATCGGACAGGGTGTAGAATTCGACTATTCGACCGTTCATGCCGTTCACACTATTCGTGAAATGGGCTATGAGGCTATTGTTATAAACAATAACCCAGAGACGGTTTCCACCGACTACACGACAGCGGATAAACTTTATTTCGAACCTCTGACGGCGGAGGACGTAATGAATATCGTCCATCTCGAAAAGCCCGAGGGCGTAATTGCGACTCTCGGCGGTCAGACTGCCGTAAACCTTGCCGACGCACTTACTCGGCGCGGTGTTAAAATTATCGGTACCGACTGCGAGGGAATAGAAAAAGCCGAGGACAGAGATGAATTCGACGCAGTTATCAAGTCTCTTAATATTCCCAATCCGCAGGGCGAGGCTGTTACCGATATTGAAAGCGGAGTTGCCGCCGCCGAGCGTATAGGATACCCCGTGCTTGTCCGTCCGAGCTTTGTTCTCGGGGGCAGAGCCATGGAGATAGTTGCAAACGAAAAGATGCTCAGAAAGTATCTTAAAAACGCCGTTGATGTCGACGAGGATAAGCCTGTACTTATTGATAAATACATCGTCGGCAAAGAGGTTGAGGTCGACGCGATATGCGATGGTAAAGATGTTTTCGTCCCCGGAATTATGGAACTCGTAGAGCGTACCGGCGTTCATTCGGGCGACAGCACAAGCGTATATCCGCCCTTCTCGATATCACAGAACGTTAAAGATACGATACTCGACTATACAAAGAGACTCGGTCTCGGAATAGGAATCGTAGGACTGTTCAACATCCAGTTCATTGTAGATCATGACGAACATGTTTACGTTATAGAGGTTAATCCCAGAGCGTCGAGAAGCGTTCCGTTCTTATCAAAATCGACGAACGTCAATCTTGTTAATATTGCGACGAAAGTCATGCTCGGCAGAAGCCTTAAAGAGCAGGGATATAACGAAATTACAATCCCCGAAAAGGACAGATGGTATGTAAAGGCTCCCGCGTTCTCGTTTGAAAAACTCACAGGTATGGACGCGTATCTTTCACCCGAGATGAAGTCGACGGGAGAGGCGATAGGCTATGACAAACGTCTCAACCGCGCGCTGTATAAGGCTTTGCAGGCTTCGGGCATAAAGATGAGGGACTACGGTACGGTAATAGTTACGATAGCCGACGAGGATAAGCAGGAAGCGCTTCCGCTCGTAAGGCGTTTCTATAAACTCGGATTTAATATCGAAGCGACGATAGGCACAGCCGAATTCTTAAAGAAAAACGGTATCAGAACGCGCGTTCGCGGTAAGATAAGCGAGGGAAGCGACGAGATATTGAGGTCGATAAGAACAGGCTACGTAAGCTATATTATCAACACGCGAGCAGTACTCTCGGGCGTTCACTACGAAGACGGTGTGGAGATAAGACGATGCGCCGTTCAGAACGGAGTTACAATGTTTACCTCGCTTGATACTGTCAGAATTGTGCTTGACGTACTTGAAGAGACTATGCCGGGAATTTCGACGGTCAACTCCGACGAATAATATCTAAATAAAATCGTGACGGCTCGCCTTATTAGGTGAGCCGTCTTTTGAGTTTTAATATTCTGCTTTATTCTTCTTCGCTTAAATTCATCCATTCCTCATACAGAAGTTCCTGCTGTTTTGTAATTTCGTCGAGGCGGGATGTCAGCGTGAGTATGGATTCGTAATCGGACGAACTTTCGTCGAGCTGATTTTGAATATCCTCTTTTTGTATATCGAGGTCGGCAATGGACTGTTCGAGCTTTTTTATTTTTGTCTGACGTTTTCTTTGGGCGCTCTCTCGTTCTTTTCTTAACTGATACTCGTTGACTTTTTTTTCTTTCGGCTCTTTTGCTGTCTGTTCGGACATAACTTTATTTACGTAGTCGTCGTAATTGCCCTCGAACGGTTCTATATTCGTACCGTCAAAAGCCAATATCTTAGTTGCGAGTCTGTTTATAAAATAACGGTCGTGCGAAACGCAGAGCATTGTTCCGTCGTAATTTTCGAGCGCGTCCTCGAGAACCTCTCTCGATTCTATATCGAGATGGTTTGTAGGCTCGTCGAGAATCAGCAGATTAGGATGCGAAAACGACAGTTCGAGCAGCGCGACTCTCGCTCGCTCGCCTCCGCTTAATTCACTCATTAATTTGTTAATATCGTCGCCTCTGAAAAGGAATCCGGCAAGATATCCGCGAAGCTGTGTTATCGTAAAATTCGGGAAACGGTCGTACACTTCCTGCAAAACGCTTTTTGGAAGATTTAATCCGCGCTGTTCCTGGTCGTAATATCCGGGTTTTACGTTCGCACCGAATTTCGAATAACCTTTATCGGGGTAAACTCTGCCGATAAGCGATTTTAAAAGCGTCGATTTCCCGCATCCGTTGGGACCTATCAGAAATACGCGTTCGCCTTTTCTGATGTCAAGCGTAACGTTTTTGAAAAGCATTTTGCCGTCATAGCTTTTTTCAAGCGAATCGGCGATTATAACCTCGTTTCCGCTCTCTGAATTAACGGAAAAGTCAAGCTTCATAACGGGGATATTCGCGTCCGTTTCGGGCAGGTCGTCCTTTAAGCGTTCAATCTGCTTTTCCTTGCTTGCGATTGTTATGTAATTTCTCTCCTGATTAAAACGTTTCTGCTGTTCGATAATACCCTCAATGCGCTTAATCTCTTTCATTTGATTATCGAATCGGCGTTTGTCGGATAAAATCTGCTCGTCACGCATTTTGATATACTGCGAGTAATTACCCTTGCGGATTGAAATTTTTTTGTGCCGAATCTCCATTGTCTTATTCGTTACCTTGTCGAGAAAGTAACGGTCATGGGAGATGATAACAGCCGTGCCGTTGTATTTTTTTAAGAAATCCTCGAGCCATTCGACGCTTTTTATGTCAAGGTGGTTTGTCGGTTCGTCGAGCAGAATTAGATTTGCGTCCGATAAAAGAAGCTTACCGAGACTTAATTTTGTTCTTTGTCCTCCGCTTAAATCGCGTACGGATTTATTAAAGTCCGATTCGCCGAAGCCGAGACCGATAAGCGTTGACCTGCCCATTGAACGGAAAGTAAGCCCGCCGTCGGATTGAAATTTTTCCGTAAGCGTGCTCTGCTTTTCTATAAGTTCGGGCGATGGATCCCTTTCAATTTCGGAATGTAATGCTTCAAGCTCGCTTTCGATTCTGAAAAGCGGAGCGTAAACGGTCATTAATTCGTCGTAAACAGTTTTGTTGCTGTCTGCGCACGCGAACTGCTCGGCAAAGCCCGTTTTCGTATTTTTAGAGAGAAAAAGACTGCCCGAATTCGGCTCGTATTCTCCGCATATTAATTTGAAAAGCGTTGTTTTACCCGTGCCGTTGGCTCCGATAAGTCCGACGCGGTCGTTTTCCTCAACGTCGAACGTTGCCGAGGAAAAAAGCGTCGAATCGAGGAATCCGAACGTAAGGTCGTATGCGTTGATAACTGACATGATTTAAACGCGCGTAAGAAGAAGTTTAACGTTTCCGTTAACTTTGAATTCACCGTCCCCGGCGGGAACGAATACGCTTGATCCTTTTCTGATTTTAAGTTTTTCGCCGGGTGAAACGAACTCGCCCTCTCCGTCGAGAACAAGGAGCGAGACGAACGACGTTTCGTCGGCGGAATCGGTATATGACTTCGTAATCTCAACATCGGTCATATTAAAGAATTTGCATGAGCATAAAAGACGGGTCGTGTAACCGTCGAAAACTTTTTTTTCTCCCTCCGGGGCAAGTGAACGCGAGGGTCTTTCGCATTTCGTAACGTCTATGGATTGTTTTATGTGAAGCTGTCTGGGCTTTCCGTCAAGTCCCGGGCGGTTATAGTCGTATACTCTGTAAGTCGTGTTACAGCTCTGCTGAACCTCGGCTAAGAGTATGCCCGCGCCGATTGCGTGAAGCGTTCCCGCCTCAATCAGAGCGACGTCGCCCGGCTTTACTTTTACGCGGTTTACGTAGTCAAGAAGCGTCGAATCCTTAATACTTTTCTCGAACTGCTCTTTTGTTATATTCTCTTTAAATCCGTATATAAGTTCCGCGCCCTCGTCACAGTCGATTATGTACCACGCCTCGGTCTTGCCGTGCGTTTCCTTTTCGTGCGCTCTTGCGTACTCGTCGTCGGGGTGAACCTGAACAGACAGCTTGTCCGCCGCGTCGATAAGCTTAATAAGAATAGGGAAGTCCTCGATATTTTCACAGTGAGTTCCGAGAGCTTTTCTGCCGAGTTTAGCTATAACGGACGATAATTTTTCGCCCTTATATTCGCCCGAAGCGACGACCGATTCGCCGTCGGGGTGACATGAGAGCGACCATGCCTCGGCAACAGAGTCATACTCGCTCTCCGTATTAAAATCTCTTTTTAATCTTTTTCCGCCCCAAATAGTCTGTTTTGTCGCGGGAGTAAGTAAAAATGCAGACATTTTTCAGTCCTCCGTTATATATATTAAAATAAAACTCCTTATATATTATAACAGATAACCGTTTATTGTCAATCCGTCATTTCGCAGTCGAGACGGTCTCTCAAAATTTTATTTTTGCACCCCTTGCAGTAATCGCTGTTAAGGCATTTTAACGATCGCTTGCCGTTATAATAAGTCGTTTCCTCCAAAACTATGTTTTTGTCAAGCACGCTGCAATATTGTACAATCGCCTTCGAATGGCTGTTCATATTCATAATATCGACGCTCCTCTCTTTAATATTATATTCACTTTTTTAATTGTTAAACAGTTTCGGTCAAGCCGAATTTAAAGTAATAAATTTGTTTGTCCTTATCATATATTTTTACAGTAAACGAAAGGAAGATTTTCAATGATAATTATGTATACCGCCGCGGCGATAGGTGCCGCCGCAATACTTTGCGCGCATATAAAAAGCGGAAGATTTTTTGTCGGGATTTTATTATCGGCATTGCAGGGAGTTGCAACTCTGTACGGCGTGAATTTAATAGGCTGTCTATTAAACGTCCATGTAAATGTAAACGCGTTTTCCCTGATATTCAGCGCGGTTACGAGCGCGCCGGGCGTAATACTGCTTTTGATTGCCGATATATTTATTTAATAGATTGCTAAGTTCAAATTTATGTGTTAAAATATTACCGATAATATATCGGAGGTATTATACCGTGGATTTGATATTCGCTCAAAAAAGAGCAAAGGAATTGAGAGATACTCTCAATTATCACATATATAAATATTACGTCGAAAATGACAACGAAATTCCCGACGACGAGTACGACAAATTAATGCGCGAGCTTGAAGAGATCGAAAGTATTTACCCCGCGCTGAAAACGCCCGATTCGCCTACGTCGAGAGTCGGCGGAAGCGCGGACGGGCAGTTCGAGAGCGTACGACATCCCGTCAGGATGGAGAGTTTGCAGGACGCGTTCAGCTATGACGAAATGAGGGATTTCGACCGCAGGGTAAAATCTGTCTGCCCGAATGCAAAATACGTTGTTGAGCCTAAAATCGACGGACTTTCCGTATCGCTTGAATATAGGGATTCTGTATTTACATTAGGCTCGACGCGCGGAGACGGCGACGTGGGCGAAAACGTAACGGCGAATCTGAGAACCGTGCGTTCGATTCCGCTTAGAATCAAAGAAGACCTGCCTCTGCTCGAAGTAAGGGGGGAGACGTACATGCCCCGCTCGGTATTTGCCGACCTCGTTGCAAAACAGGACGCGGACGGTGAGAAGCCGTTTAAAAATCCGAGAAACGCGGCGGCGGGAAGCTTGAGACAGAAGGATCCGAAGGTTACATCTAAGCGTATGCTTGATATATTCGTATTCAATATACAGAGAATAGAGGGCAAAACGCTTACGTCGCATAAGGAATCTCTTGATTATATAAAGTCGCTCGGATTTAAGACTGTTCCGTTTTATACTTTGTGCGATACGATAGAAGAGGCTCTTGACGAAATAAAGAGAATCGGCGAAATAAGAAATACTTTATCGTTCGACATAGACGGCGCGGTCGTTAAGGTAAACGATTTTTCCGACAGGGAAAAGCTCGGCAGTACGGCGAAGTTCCCCAAATGGGCGTCGGCGTTTAAATATCCGCCCGAGGAAAAGGAAACAACGCTTCTCGACATCGAAATTACCGTCGGCAGGACAGGCGTCCTCACTCCGACAGCCGTATTTACCCCGGTACTGCTTGCCGGAAGCACCGTCGAGCGCGCGACTCTTCACAATGAGGATTATATAAAAGAAAAAGGACTCCGAATAGGCGACAGAGTAATTGTCAGAAAAGCGGGGGATATTATACCCGAAATTTTAAAGGTTTCCTATCATAATCCGGATTCGTCCGAATTTAAAATGCCGTCGGTCTGTCCCGCGTGCAAAAACCCCGTCGTCAGAGAAGAGGGAGAAGCCGCCGTTCGGTGCGTAAATCCCGAATGTCCCGCGCAGACGGTCAGAAATTTAATACATTTCTGCTCCCGTGATGCGATGGATATAGAGGGAATGGGCGAAGCGAACGTCGAGCTGTTTGTTAAAAAAGGACTTATAAAGGGAATATACGATATTTATACGCTTAAAAGCTCGGATATAACCGCTCTCGACGGATTCAAGGAAAAGTCGGCGCAGAATATAATCAACGCAATCGAGAATTCAAAGTCAAAGGGGCTTGCATGTTTCCTTTATGCGCTGGGCATAAGGCACATAGGACAAAAGGGTGCAAAACTCATATGCACTAAATACAAAAATATTGACGACGTAATGAACGCCGAAGCGGATGACTTCATGTCGATAGACGGTTTCGGCGAAATTATGGCGCAGAGTATTACGGAGTTTATGTCAAGACCTGGAACACGCGATTTAATAGAAAAGCTGTCCGCGCTCGGGGTCGATATGACTGCGGAGGATTCCGTTACCGATACGAGATTTGCGGGACAGACGTTCGTTCTGACAGGTACTCTCGAAAAATATACGAGAGACGAGGCGAGCGCGATTATAGAAAAATTCGGAGGTAAAACATCCTCGTCCGTTTCGAAGAAAACGTCGTATGTTCTTGCAGGCGAGGCTGCCGGAAGTAAATTAAAAAAAGCGAACGACCTCGGCGTTAAAGTAATAAGCGAGGACGAATTTGAAGAAATGTGCAGATAAATGATTGAAGAAAATCTGTAGGGACTGTCGCATTCAGATGCAGAAAGCATTTTCTTTGCCCCGAAGCTGTACATAGGTACCGCGAGCGGGCAAAAAAACGCTTAAAAGAACAAAAAGTTATTCATATTAAAATAAACAATACTATGTTTCATAAAGTATGAGTTTTTAATGTACGATTTTAAATATAGTATATAGTATTATTGTTGTTCTTTGGTCTGCGCTGAATGCGACAGTTCCTTATATAAATGAAGAAGTCCCGGGGGGATAATGTCCGGGACTTTTCTTCATGTGGATTTGAAAGAGGTAGGGTATATATAGTATATAGAAACTTGCAATTGTTTGACTGTGATTAAAGTATATTCCATGTTTCTTAAAATTGGCTTAAAAACGAAAATGGAATAAAATACACAAATTTTGTATGTTTAAGATTAAATAAATCTTTTGTGTCTATAATCCCGATGAACGGAGGAGATAATTTTGGTAGAAGTAAAAAATCTGACTAAAAAATACGGCTCGTTTACGGCGGTTGAAGATTTAAGCTTCACTGTCGAGAACGGATGTATTTACGGTTTGCTCGGTCCCAACGGCGCGGGCAAGTCCACGACTATGAACATTATGACAGGCTGCCTTGCATCGACCGGCGGACAGGTATTAATCGACGGCAAGGATATTTTCGAGGACGAGACCGAAGCGAAAAAGAAAATCGGTTATCTGCCCGAAATTCCGCCTTTATATCCTGATATGACGGTTACGGAGTATTTAAGATTCGTCGGACGCGCAAAGGGCTTAAAGGGCGAAGAATTAAAAAATGCGGTGGAAACCTCATGCGAAAAAACCGGACTTAATGAGAAAAAGCATAGCCTTATCAAAAACCTTTCAAAAGGATTTAAACAGAGAGTCGGTATTGCGCAGGCGATTATCGCAAAGCCCGACGTCGTTATTCTCGACGAGCCGACGGTTGGACTCGACCCGATTCAGATAACGGAAATAAGAGATCTGATAAGAGAACTCGGCAAGGAACACACCGTTATTATTTCGAGCCATATACTCTCTGAAATCAGCACGATGTGCGACCATATACTTATTATCTCACGCGGAAAACTCGTTGCTTCCGATACGCCCGACGCACTGTATGAAAAATTTGCGTCAAAGTCAAAACTTGATATCGTCATAAAGGGCGGAAGAGATACAGTACCGAAGATTCTTTCATCAATTGAGCATGTAAAGAGCGTTACGGTGACAAAAAATCCTGACGAAAATGCGGGCGACAAGTATGTACTTCTTACCGAAAACGGCGAGGATGTAAGAGAAAAAGTATTTTCATTGTTAAAAGATACGGACTGTTCGATTCTGGAAATGAAGCTTGTCACGCCCACGCTTGAGGACGTATTTATAACACTTACATCGGAGGCGAAATGATATGAATGCTGTATTTATAAAAGAAATAAAATCATATTACACCTCGATAACGGGATATATCACGACGGCTATAATGATGCTCGTATCGGGCATATACATTTACGCTGTAAACGTAGAGGGCGGTTCGGGCGATTTTTCGTCGACGTTCGTAAACATGGCGTTTATTTATTTTATAGTTCTTATTCCTATTATCACAATGAAAATGTTTGCGGAGGAAAAGAAGCAGAAAACGGATCAGCTCCTTTATTCTCTGCCTATAAAAACGTCGGGAGTCGTAATCGGGAAATTTTTATCCTGTTGTGCGGTTACGGCTGTTCCCGTTGTCCTTATGGGATTATACCCGCTGATTTTCTCAGCGTACGGAAACGTTAATTTTTTAAGCGCGTATTCGGCTTTGTTCGGATTCTTCATGCTCGGTGCGTCGCTCATTTCGATAGGAATGTTTTTTTCATCCCTTACCGAAAGCCAGGTAGTTTCGGCGATAATCACGCTCGTATTTATACTTCTCGGCGAGCTTCTGCCGTCGCTTTCGGAGTATATTTCATCTAACGCAATAGCCGGCGCGGCGGTATTCATGGCAATGGGGCTGTTTGTCGGTTTTATCGTTTATTTTCTTACGAAAAATACGGTTATCGGTCTGTCAACGGCTGTTGTTATAGACCTTGCTATTGCGGTAATTTATATAGTTAAAAAAGAATGGCTGGAGGGACTTCTCCCGTCGATAGCCGAAAAGCTGTCTCTGTTTTCACGTTTTAACGATTTTTCAAGCGGAGTTTTCGATTTAACGTCGATATTCTTCTTTATATCCGTTACCTGCGTATTTTTGTTCCTTACGGTACAGTCCGTTGAGAAAAAGAGGTGGTCGTAATGAGTGAGGAGAAAAAGAACAAAATGAAAAATATGCGTAAATCGTTTTCGACAAGGTACGTTAAGGTCGGCGGTTATTCCGCGGCGGCTTCTGCCGTTGTCATCGTAATAGCGATAGTTTTAAATCTCATTGTCGGCGCGATGCCGGAGAGAATAACAAAGCTCGATGTTTCGGCGAATAAAATATATTCGCTCTCAAAACAGACAAAGCAGATAGTTTCAGACCTTGATAAGGATGTTGAAATTTATTACTATACTTCGTCCGATTCGACGATAAAGTACGTCGATACTCTTATTTCAAAAATAACTGCTCTTAATTCGAAAGTTAAAAGCGAGACGGTCGATTCCGACGTTGAACCGACGTTCTGCGAGAAGTTTACGTCCGATACCGTTAAGCCCGGAAGCGTTATTGTAAAATGCGGAGAAAAAATAAAAATTATAACCTCCGATGAGCTTATAACGTACGAGGCGGGTTCGTATCAGAATTATATCTATTATTTACAGCAGTACGGATATAACACGAACGTATACTTTAACGGCGAATTAAGCCTTATAAACGCCATAGATTACGTAACGAGCGACAAAACGTATAAGGTCTGCTTTATAAATTATAACGACAGCGACTGCTCGCTGTTGAAAAACGCGCTCGAACAGGAAAATATAGAAACGAGCGAGGTTGACCCTGCCGAAAAGGATATTGATTCAGATATAAACTGCGCGGTTCTCTCCGTTTCGACAAGCGATATCAGCGACGCGGTGTATAATAAACTTGCCGAATATATAAACGGCGGAGGCAAAATTTATGTAGAGGTCGATTCTTCGCTTACGGATATCGGAAACACCGAGAGGCTTCTGTCTCTGCTCGGCGTTAAGCTGTCCGATTCCGTAATTCACGAAACGCAGAACGGCAGAACGTTCAGCAAGGGCGACACATATCTCTGCCCGATATTTGACGAGGAACACCCGATAGTTTATCCGTTCGGAGGACTCGACATGTACTCGTGCATTCAGGATTCGAAAGCCGTTATAAACGACAGTAAAGACAATATAACTTTTTCGCCCCTGTTAAAAACCTCGTCAAAGGCGTATACCTCGTCCGAGGATGAAAAGAGCGAGCTTTACCCCGCCGCGGCGGTTCAGAATTCCGCAACAGGCTCTGACGCAGTTATATTCGGAACGAATAAACTTATGGATTCAACTCTTACCGAGCAGTTCAGTCTTAATATCGACTTATTCAAAAACAGTATAAGCTGGCTTTGCGATAAGCAAAATTCGATAAGCGTTCACGCGAAGGCTCTCTCGACCGAATCAAAGCTTACGTTCGGTTCGGATTCATTCAACACCGCGTTCAGAGTCATAATGCTTGTCATAGTTCCGGCGGCGATAATTATATGCGGAGTCGCGGTATGGTATAAGAGGAGGAGCCGTTGATGAAAAGATATAAAAAACTGCTGATACTTTTAGCCGTTTTAATCGTTGCCGTAGGAGGCTATTTTATAATTAAATCCGTAACGGATAAGAATGATTCGGCGGACGGCATCACGCTTTATTCGGAAGAAAAAGACAATATAACGAGTGTTACTATTACGAAAGGCTCCGATTCCGTTACGCTCGAAAAGGATTCCGACGGTAATTTCAATGTTGCGGGCGAGTCCGGTTTTGAAATAAATTCCGACAAAACAGCCGTTTTATTTGAAACGCTTACTTCATTAAAAGCTAAACAGAAAATATCCGACGATATCGCCGACGCGTCTAAATACGGACTCGATTCTCCGTCGCTTGTTCTCGATATAAAAACGTCGGACAATAACGATAAGACGTTAAAATTCGGCAGCCTCAACGAGAATACGTCAATGTACTATTTCTCAATAAGCGGGGACAAATCGCTTTACTATGCCGAAAGTTCGGTTTTTGATTCGCTCAATGCGGACAGACTTACGATTGTAAAACGCGATACGATATCAGATATTAATTCAGACGACATTAAGAGCGTTGATATTAAGAACGGAGATTTTACCGCTTCATTGACTCTTATAAAGAAGCAAAAAGAGTCCGAGTCATACGATATAAGCTATGAGTCAGCGGACAAGAAAGAGAATATTGCTTCCGACAAGATAAACGATAAGATTAAAACTCTCACGAGTCTTGATACTTCCGACCTTGTATGCTATAAGCCGACGGCGGACGAACTCGGTAATTACGGACTTTCTTCACCGTACGGCGAATATAAGATTTCGTATACGAAAGAGGGCGCGGATAAAACACTTGAAGTGCTCGTTTCGAAAGCAGACGGCGAGGGCAATGTGTATTTTATGCTTGCAGGAGGTAATAAAATATATAAAATCTCGTCGGAGAATATAGGATTCTATTCCGTCAATTCGTATTCGGATTTGAAATGACAATAAAAAGTTCCGCTCGTAATGGGGCGGAACTTTTTTATGTATTAATCTATTGAAATTTTAAAGCACAGGGGCATGTCTGTTTTAACGGGGGAGGATAGCTTGATTTTAAGAGATTTATTATCGTGAATCCATTTGATTTTAACGTCCGGGTGACCGAGAAGTTCAATATTTTTAATATCGTAGCGGATTCCCTCGTTTGAATATCTTAATGATTTAATGCAGTATGACGTTCTCTCCTTAACTGACATCGGGAACGCATATATCGTCTCCGGCTTATATGTAAAACGGTAGTCTCTGTCGGAGTATTCGAGATTATCGTTAAACGCCTTGTTCTGCTGTTTCTTGCCCTCGCCGAATACGGTGAACGGTTCGCAGGAATATATGGCTTCGCCGTTTACATTAAGCCACTCGCCGAGCTTTAATAAAACGTTTTTCTCCTCGTCGCATATCGTGCCGTCGGCTTTGGGACCTACATTTAACATAAAACAGCCGTTTTTAGACACAACGTCTATTAAATTAACGGCGCAGGCGTACGGGGTTTTGAATTCGTTATTTTCCGTATAGCCCCACGAATTTTTTGCTATTGCTGTATCGCACTGCCAAACGTCCTTAGCAATCGAATTTATCTGACCCCTCTCAACGTCGAAAACGGCGCATCCCTGCATCATGCATCCGTTTTTATAAAATACTACGGGAGTGTAGCCCCAGTCGTCGCATCTGTTGTAGAAATACGCGAGGAACTTTCTGATATAGGGTTTGAATTCGCTTTGGTATATCCACCAGTCGAAATAAATTCCCCACGGTTTGTTATTCTCGACCATTTCGCACGACGAGGCAAGCCAGTCTTTGAGCCAGTACTCGGGAGCCTCGATTCCGTCCTCGTGACCCGGCCGGGATTTCGACGGTTCAAACGACATGCACGGACCGTAAAGATCTCGGTATTTTTCGCCGTGAGCCTCGGAACCCGGCACGTTTTCCACGGCTCCGTTTAAAAACCACAGATGTTCCGCACGGTGGGACGAGCAGAAGAATTTAAGTCCTTTTTTATCGAACGCGTCGTGAAGCTCTTTTTGATAATCGTGTCCGGTTAGTTCGACGGTGTTCCAGCGGTTTAATTCGCTTTTGTACATCTTGATTCCGTCGTGATGCTCGCTGACGGGCATTATGTGCTTTGCTCCGCTTTTATAAAATATATCCGCCCATTCGTCCGCGTTGAATTTATCCGGGTGAAAACGCTCGACTATCTGTCTGTAATCGCCGTTTTCGCCGAGATTTTTTATTCTCCACTCCCAGCTTTTCGTGTTCTTTTGATACATCTGACGGGGGAACCATTCGCTCTCGACGGCGGGAACGCTGTAACAGCCCCAGTGAACAAACAGACCGAAACGGTTGTTTTTGTACCAGTCGGGAATTTTGTACTGAGACAGGCTCTCCCATGTATCTTTATATTTGCCGTTTGCAATAACTTCGTCGACTTTTTTTAAGTATTCGTCTATCGATATCATCAAATCATCTCCGTAGGTTTTTTTTGATTATATCAATTCGAAAATTAAATTGCAATACGAATGGTTGTTTTTATAAAATATATATGGTATATTATTGTAAATACGATTTAAAGAGGGCGATATTATGCCGTTTAAAATAATTCGGGGCGATATAACTAAAATAAATTGCGACGCGATAGTTAACGCTTCCGACACAGTGTTGTCCGGCGGAGGAGGAGTTGACCTTGCAATACACTCCGCTGCGGGTAAGGAGCTTAAAAAAGCGTGTCAAAAGCTCGGCGGATGTAATACCGGCGAAGCGAAAATAACTCCGGGATATAACCTTGCGTGTAAGTATGTAATACATACCGCAGGACCTATATGGAACGGAGGAAATAACGGCGAAGAAGATTTACTCAGAAACTGTTATAAAAATTCGCTTGCGCTGGCTCTTAAGTATGAATGTAAAAGCGTCGCTTTTCCGCTTATTTCGTCGGGCGTTTATAATTATCCGAAAGATAAGGCTATTAATATTGCGATAGACGAGATAAGCTCGTTTTTAATGAATAACGACGATATGGATATAAGCATAGTTGTATTCGATAAAAAATCATATGCAATCAGCGAGAAACTGTTTTCGGATATCAAAAGCTATATCGACGACAATTATGCCGAGGAACATTATGAGGAACAATCTATTATACTCTCAGACGGCGGGATAAGAAGAGGGCGAGTAAACCGTAAAAGAGATTATGACGAATTTCCGTGCGCTCCTATATACCCGCCCGAGGCAGACTCGACTGCCTGTGAGTTTAAAACTCTGGACGAGGCTGTTGCGAGTATAGACGAGAGTTTTTCACAAATGCTTTTAAGGAAAATCGACGAAAAAGGTCTGACCGACGCGCAGTGTTATAAACGTGCGAACGTCGACAGGAAACTGTTTTCGAAAATACGTACAGACGTTAATTATAAACCCCGCAAGACGACGGCGGTCGCGTTTGCTCTCGCTTTAGAACTCGGGATAGACGAGACGAGGGAAATGCTTAATAAGGCAGGATATTCGCTCTCAAGAAGCAGTAAATTTGATATAATAGTCGAGTATTTTATTAATAAAGGCAACTATAACGTATTTGATATAAACGAGGCTTTGTTTGCGTTCGACCAAAATTTGATAGGCGCGTGAATTTGTCGCTTTTAATGCGACACAATGAGTTTTAAAATGATATATAATCCGGATGTAATCAAAAATATTTCGGAGGTAATTATCATGAAAGAAAACAAGGTTAACAACAATTTAACGGAACTTGTATTTATAATCGACAGAAGCGGTTCCATGTACGGACTCGAAAAGGACACGATCGGCGGATTCAATTCTCTTATAGAAAAACAGAGAAAAGAGGACGGCGAATGTTATGTATCGGTCGTTCTGTTCGACGATGTAAGCGAGGTTCTCTATGACAGAGTAAAGCTCGAAAACGTACGGGAAATGACTGCCGACGATTATTCGGTCAGAGGCTGTACCGCGCTTATCGACGCGCTCGGCGGAGCGATTCATCATATCGGTAATATTCATAAATATGCAAGAAATGAAGATGTCCCCGAGCATACCGTTTTTGTTATAATCACCGACGGCATGGAGAACGCAAGCCGTATGTATTCGTCCGACAGAGTTAAAAATGCTGTCAAACGTCAGAAAGAAAAATACGGCTGGGAGTTTCTGTTTATCGGTGCGAATATAGACGCGGTCGAGACTGCCGCAAACTACGGAATAGGTGCGGACAGAGCGGTAAATTACAACGCCGATTCAAAGGGAACGTCGATTCTTTACGAAACGGTTTCGTCAGCGGTCGAGCAGATAAGAGCTAACGCGCCTCTTTGTTCCGAATGGTGTGCGGAACTTGACAAGGACTATAAGTCGAGAAAGTCAAACAGATGATTAGGTTTTGCTTTGAAATCAATTTAAAACGACGGCTGCTGCGCGAAAAAAATGCGTGACAGCCGTCGTTTTATTAGGGTGAGAGGGGGATTGTATTTTATTTCTTTTTTTCGATAATTTATATAAGATTTAAGAATAAAACAAGCAAAACCGGGACTTGATTAAAAAAATCGAGTCTCGGTTTTTTACATGATTAAAATACAGTATTCGGCTTTTTTTCAAAAGAACTATTGTAATAATCGAATTTTAATTTAAAATTATCTTTCCGGCAGTTGGGTTAACGCTCTGAATTCGTAACCCTGTTCTCTTGCCTTATCGATTATTTCGGGCAGGGCGGCGGCGTTGTCGGGGGATATCGAGTGCAGTAAAATCACCGCGCCCGGGTGGAATCTTGCCGAAACGGTTTCGACCGCGTAATCCTTTCCTTTCTGATTGTCAAGGTCCCAGTCGGAGTATGCAAGCGACCAAAAGACCGACGTGTAGCCGAGCGAGGAAACGAGGTCGAGCGCGCAGTCGGAGTATTCACCCTTGGGAAAACGGAAATAAAGTGCGCTGTATCCGAAATGTTCCCTTAAATAATCGTCGAACGCTTTTATCTCGTCCGTCATTTGCGTACGCGATATTTCGTCCATGGACGGGTGTGTGTTTGTATGGTTGCCGACTATATGCCCGTCGTTTATTGCACGGGCGATGATATCGGAATTCTGCTCCATTTCGTGAAGCGTGCAGAAGAAAGCGGCGGGGACGTTCTTTTCTTTCAAAACGTCGAGAATTTTCATCGTGTAGCCGTTTTCATAACCGCAGTCGAACGTCAGATACATTACCTTTTGCTTCGTGACCGTATCGAGCGTTACCGCATCAAAATTTTTTTCGTCAAAATATTTCTGCGCGTTTTTCGAAATATCGTTTGCTTCGCCGTTCTTTGCGGCTCCGAACGAGTGACATATTTTTTCAGTCGAAAGTCCTCTCGAATTGTCGGGATCCGAAACCGTGAAATTCCTTTTTTCAAGAGGCTTGAAGCCCGTGAACGTCTCGTCGGTTCCCGTGTTCGCGCCCTTTATTACTTTTTCGTTCTTTTTCTCCGTTTCGGTAACGGACGGACGGTTATCCTTTTCGCCCGTAACTTTTTCATTCGCTCTTTTTTTATCGCATGACGCGAGGGAGAAAAGAAGAATAACAGAAAGCGTTAACGCGGTGAGTTTTTTCATTTCGAGCCTCCGAGAACCTTTTACTTAATTTTACATCATAGACGAAACGCCGTCAATGATATCGTTGATTGTTTTTACCGCCTTATCGGCTGTTTTTTTAACTTTTTTCTTTGTCGAGGAAGAGCTTGATGAAGAAACTGCGGAGCCTATCATTGCCGCCGTACCGCCGACTGCCATTACCGCGCCGACGCCTTTCATAATGTTTTCGATTTTTTTAGTCATTATAATCATCCTTTCGGTTTTTTATTATTTTTCCGAATACGGACGTAATTATACGGTTGTACTTGAAAAATAATAAAAAAAATGGTACTATATAAAACAAGTTATTTTAAGGAAGTTGAATATGAAAAAACTGTATGATAAAATTATGCAATTAAAATTTATGCAGAAACTGATGGAAAAATCTTTTTTCCGGAAGGTTTTGAGTTATGAATTTATAATTTACGTCGTTTTCGGCGTACTTACGACTCTCGTAAATTTCGTTATAAGTTATATATGCAATAAAATTTTCGGTTACGGTATTATAAAAGAATTTACATTGTTTTCAAAGACGATTAAATTCAGCTGGGTATACGTTACGAATATAATTTCATGGGTCGGCGCAGTTCTGTTCGCGTATTTTACGAACAAGGCGTTCGTTTTCGAGGTCAAAGACTGGTCGCCTAAAGTCGTAGCGCGCGAAATGGTCTCGTTCTTTTCTGCGCGTATAGTTTCGCTTCTTGCGTTTGATCTCGGATTTTTTGCGATAGTGTACAACATATTTATTAAAATATCGGTCAGCGACGGAGCTTCGTACTGGATTGCGAAAATCGCCGCGGCGGTATTTACTGTATTATTTAATTACGTATTCAGTAAGTTTATTATATTTAAAAAGAAAAACAGTGAGGATAAATCATGAATTTTAAAGAGTTGGACAAAAACGGCTCGGTCGAGGGATTCGCTCTCGTTAAGTCGTGCGATAAGAAAAGTGCAAAAAACGGTTCCGTGTATCTTGACCTTACGCTTGCGGATAAGACGGGGGAGATAAACGCGAAGATTTGGGATTACAGAGAGGGCGCGTTTCTGCCGGAGCCCAATACCGTTATAAAGGTCAGGGGCGTTCTCTCTACATATAACGGCACCCCGCAGATGAAAATAGAGCGTTCGAGAGCAATATGGGATTCCGACGGAGTTAATATGAACGATTTCGTGCCGGGCGCGGATTATGATTCTAATTATATGATGAACGAAATTTATGCGCTCGTAAACAATTTTGAGGACAGGGAGCTGAAAAAGCTTGTTTCGGCTCTTCTTAACGAATATAAGGACAGAATGCTCGACTGGCCTGCGGCGTTCAGACTCCACCATGCGATAAAGGGCGGACTGCTTATGCATACGCTGTCGATAGTCCGCATGTGTCAGGCTGTCGCGGCATTATACCCGACGGTCGACGAGGAGCTTCTCATTTCGGGTGCGATTCTGCACGATATCGCAAAGACGGAGGAATTTAAAATTTCTCCCGTAGGGCTTGCCGAGGGCTACACTGCGGACGGAACGCTCATAGGTCATCTTGTGCGCGGGGCGATGGCTGTCGAGAGGGTCGGAACGGCAATCGGCTCCGACAAAAATACGATGATGCTTCTTGAGCATATGATAATTTCACACCACGGAGAGCCTGAATTCGGCGCGGCTGTGCGTCCTCTGTTTCTTGAGGCGGAGATACTTTCTCAGCTTGATGAGCTCGACGCCAAAATTTATGAATTCGAAAACGCAACTGCGGATATAGAACCCGGCGAATTTTCAAACAGGCAGTGGGCTTTAAACGAAAGAAAGCTTTATAATCACGGCAGAAAAAAGATTGAGACAAAGGTGAATTTCAATGACTGATAATATGAACACGGACTGGACTGAAATTAAAATAACGGTACCCGTCGCGGACGTTGACAAGGCGGGCGATATTGCGAACATGACCGTTCCGTACGGAATTTATATAGAGGATTATTCCGATCTTGAAGAGGGCGCAAGGGAGATCGCGCATATTGACCTTATCGACGAGGATCTTCTCAAAAAGGACAGAACAAAGGGAATCGTACATATATACATTTCGCCTAAAGCGAATCCTGCCGAAGCTGTCGCATTTCTTAAAGAGAGATACGAGAGCGAGGGTATAGATTACGAAATAGATACGGATATATGCCGTAATTCCGACTGGGAAAACAACTGGAAGAAGTATTTTAAGCCTATACCCGTAGGAGAAAAAATTCTTATTCGCCCCGTATGGGAGGATGAATTCGAGTCCGACGGCAGAGTCGTTCTCAACCTCGAACCCGGTCTTGCTTTCGGCTCGGGAACGCATGAGACGACGAGACTTTGCCTTACCGCGCTCGAAAAATATATCACGCCCGAAACGAGAATGCTCGATGTCGGCTGCGGCAGCGGTATTCTTTCCGTCGCTTCGCTTCTTCTCGGTGCAAAAAGCGCGGTCGGAGTCGATATAGACCCGCTCGCGGTCAAAACCGCGGCAGAAAACGGTGAGAGAAACGGTTTCGGCGCGGATAAATATACTCTTTACCATGGCAATCTGACAGATAAGATAAGCGGTAAATTCGATGTCGTCGCCGCCAATATCGTAGCCGACGCGATTATAATGCTTTCGTCGCAGATAGGACAGTTTTTAGAGGATGACGGAGTTTATATCGTATCGGGAATTATCGATATTAGAGCCCCCGAGGTCGTCGATGCGCTTGATAAGTGCGGATTTAAGATAGTTAAGAGAAACGAGGACAGCGGTTGGCTGTGTTTTGAGTGTAAAAAACAGTAATTCAAGTTCGTAATTGATATTTTTAGTCATCTTGCTTCGTTTTTCTGCCGTAATTTCCTGCAATATGTC
>JALEQX010000031.1 GCA_022763825.1 Oscillospiraceae bacterium
TTTAATCATCTCCGCGCTTATCGCGCAGTCGGTCGTTATGAAACAGAGCATTGTACCCATGTTCGGATGAATCATACCCGAGCCCTTTGCGATACCGCCCATTTTTACGACTTTTCCGCCGACTTCGGTTTCGAGCGCAAGTTCTTTTTTTACGGTGTCGGTCGTCATAATAGCCTTAGCCGCCGCGTCAGAGCCCTCGTCGGAATGTGAAATGCTCTTATAAAGCTCGGGCATGCCGTTTTCGATTGCCGATATATTTAAGGGTTGACCGATAACGCCCGTGGAGGCTATGACTACGTCGTTTACTTCGCAGCCGATTTCCTTAGCCGCCGCGGCGCACATTTTTATTGCGTATTCCTCGCCGTGAGGCGCGCACGCGTTTGCGATTCCGCTGTTGATGACAGCCGCCTTTGCTGTGCCGTCGGAAAGATGTTCGATATCAACCGCGATATGCGAAGCCTTGACTTTATTTTTAGTATATACCGCCGCCGCAGTGCATACAGAATCCGAAACAATCATTGCGACGTCCTTTTTATTTTTGTTATGCGTTTTAACTCCCATGTGAAGTCCGCCCGCTTTAAATCCGTTGGGGGCACACACACCGCCGTTTATATATTTCATTTTAATTTACCTCTCTTAAATTATGAGTCCCGTCGTCTCGCCGAGTCCGAGGACTATATTCATATTTTCTATTGCAGAACCGCACGCGCCTTTTCCGAGGTTGTCGAACAGAGCCGTTACGGTGATTCTATCGTCGTTTCCGCAGACGATAATTTCGAGCGAGTCGAGTCCCGCTTTTTCGTTTGCGTATATCGTAGGCGGTGTATCGCCCTTGCTTTTTACGCTTATTAATTTACTGTCCTTATAGAATTCGCTCAGTGCCTGTCTTACCGAGTCCGCCGTTCTGTTCTCATTTCCGTCAACGGTTACGGTTGTCGCCATGCCCTCTAAATAATCGTCGACAACGGGGCAGAATACGGGCTTTTTGTCAAGCGAACACAGCTTCTGCATTTCGGGCAGATGCTTATGCTCCTGCGAAAGCGAATATATACCGGGGCTTGACTGAAATTTCGTTTTGCCGTCTGACTCATACTGCGCTATCATCTTTTTTCCGCCGCCCGAATAGCCCGTCAGCGAGAAGCACGAAAGCGTCTCGCCGGGGTCGATAATTCCGAGTTTTACAAGCGGAGCAACTGAACTTATGAATCCCGTTGCGTGACAGCCGGGGTTTGCAATTCTCTTTGAATTTTTAATCTTCTCTATGCCGGTAAGCTCCGGAAAACCGTACGTCCAGCCGTCTGCGCATCTGTGAGCGGTCGACGTGTCGATAACGCATGTTGTTTCGTTTTCTATAAGCGTTACCGCCTCTCTCGCTGCGTCGTCGGGCAGACACAGGAACACGACGTCAGCCATATTCATAAGTCTCTTTCTCTCGGAGATGTCCTTGCGTTTGTCTTCGTCGATTTCGATAACTTCAACGTCGTTTCTTTTTGCAAGACGCGCGTGGATATTGAGTCCCGTCGTGCCCGCCGCACCGTCGATAAATACTTTTTTCATTACGGCATCTCCTTTTGCTGAATAATTTTTAAGGATATTGAATATTTTATCATTAAATATTCGATAAGTCAATGAATATATACACGAAATATGTATAATTATGCGTA
Source organism: Oscillospiraceae bacterium (assembly GCA_022763825.1). Taxonomy (GTDB): domain Bacteria; phylum Bacillota; class Clostridia; order Oscillospirales; family Acutalibacteraceae; genus CALACW01. The sequence goes on from JALEQX010000031.1 coordinate 1,665, forward strand.
TTGTTTTTGTGTAACTCCGCTCATTATCATATTAATATAAAATACAAATAAAAACAACGGAGAAACCTTATGAATTTCGGTTCTTCCGTTGTATATTTTTTATTAATTTTCTGCCGAGGTTCTGTTTACCGCGTCGGGATTTTCGATTTTTGCGCTGATTCTTAAAATCATTCTCGCGTCGTTCGCGGTTACTTTGCCGTTGCCGTCTATGTCGGCGGCAAGCAGTGCGTCACCCTCGAGTTTCTCGATTCCTGCGGCGCTGCGAAGCGTAAGTCTTGCGTCCGAGCCTGTAACTTTGCCGTCGGAATTGACGTCGCCCATGAGAATCTGAGTCTTTGACTTTATTTCGGTTACGTCGCTTCTGAACTGCGCGGATTTTCCGTCGGAGTCCCTGACGGTAAGCGTTACGGAATAATTGCCCGCCTTGCTTGCCGTAAAGAAGAATTCCTTATACTCCGAGAATTCGCCTTCCTCATAGAGCTCGCCGTCCCTGTTTACGTCGAAGCAGTATTCGTATTTTCCGCTGCCTCCGACAACCGTCGCAATCCAGACTATATCCATGTCTGTTTTGACCGATTCCTTGTCAAGACTTAACTGAACTATGGTAAGCGGTACAGCGGGTTTACTGTCGTTTTTAACGTCGTTTGCCTGCGACGAGGGTTCCTCCGACGCGGGGGATGTTTCGTCGGGATTCGAGCCGAAGTTTGCCGAATTATCGTCGACGGTTTCTATTTTTGTGGCGTAGAATTTTCCGTTATAAAGACAAATCCATCCCGTTTCGCCTTTAAAATCTATTTTACCCCACTTGCTGTTTGCAATTTCGAGGATTTTAACAATAGTATTTTCCTGTGAATTTTTCGTATGAGAGTCGAGCTGTCCGAGAACGCTTCCCGATGTCGAGGGCGTTGAACGGACGTTTAACGAATCGACGACAACTGCGTATTCGCCGGTTGTGAATTCGGGGACTTCCTCTCTGTCTATGCTGACGCTTGAATCGGTTTTTGAAAAGTATACGAGTCCGTAAGGATTGCCGTTCATGCGTTTATATTCCGATTTAAAAAAGCTTAATGACCATACACGGCATCCGCCCTCGGGGGATGAACCGTATCTGAACGAGTCCGTAAAATAGACCTCTCCGTCTATTATTGCACTGATTACGACGACGTGCGTTGAACCGCTCGTTCCGCCGGTGCCGTAGCTGACGGCTATGTTTGAAAGATTGTTTCCGTATTTGTTTATAAGTTCGTCGATGCAGTTCGAACCGCCGATTGTTACGACGTTATAACCGCCGGATGTGCTGTTTTTATCTCTGTAATCGTAATACCATTCACTGCCCCCGCCCTGATAGTCGGGTTCTGAGCCTGTATACACGCCCTTTGCAAGGAGCTGATATGCCGCCGCGATGTTGCAGTTGCCGTAGAATGAACGCCATCCCTTTAAGTTCAGCGCTTTTTTATAATCCGATTCGACCTGAGAAATAAGTTCGCTTTTCGTCAGTGCCGAGGCGGAAAACGCCGATGACGTGAACACGGTAACGGTCATAAGAAGTGTAAGAAAGAGTGACAGCACCCTTTTTGAAGTCTGATTCATCAATAAAACCTCCGTTATTGTCGGATAGTATCGAGTTTAGCCGATACTCTGAGTATGAGACGCGCGTCCGAGGCGGTAATTTTTCCGTCCTTATTTGCGTCCGAATATTTAAGCGTTTCGCTGCCGAGATTTTCGAGTTTTGCCGTGTATCTTAAAAGGAGACGAGCGTCCGAGGCGGTAATTTTGCCGTCAAAGTTAATGTCCCCGATAAGTCTCTGCGCGGTCGATGAAGAAGATGAAAGTTTTATGATTATGTTTTCCCTTACGTCGACGGGTTCGTTGGATGAGGAATTAAACACCATGATTTTTGCGCTGAAATTATTTTCGCCCGCTTTAATGTCCGACGCTTTTATCGTTACGCTCGCCGTACGTCCCGAAATTTTGCACGGATATGATTTCGCGTTATCCGAAGACGAAGCGCGTACATAAACGACCGCATCCGTAACCGAGTCGGAATTTACGCTGAATGTAAGCGTGCACGAATTTTCATCAGTGTCGGTCTGATTATATGAATTTATAATTTTTGAATTTCCCGAGTCCAAAATAAGGGACGCGCAGTAATTGTATGTCGCGGTGCGCCTTGAAACGTATTTTCCGCCGTAGTAATCAAGCGCCGCCTTATGAAGCGAGTCAAGCGTTATGAAGTCATATCCGCCCAGCTTCTGTGCCGCGTTTCGCGCGATATGAGCCGAACCGCCGTAGCCCGCCTGATTTTCTATATCGGCAAAGTATACGAGCGCCTTTTCATCGGTTATGCCGAGCTGAATGCCGTGTCTTATATAACTCTTTATATCGCTTTTTGCAAGGTCGTCCTGGGCAAGGTGCCCCTCTGTTGTATCAAGCAGTGCGGAAACAACCTTTGCCTCGTAGGAATTAAACTTTCTTGATGACCAGTTTGATGAAGTCGTCTTTATTTCGTTATAAAGAGCGTTGCCGAGAATCGATCTTGCCTGAGAATCGTTCATAGATACGATTGTTTTTAAAAGATTCAGCGCTCTTACCGCGTGCCACTGAACCTTGCCGATGCTGACGGCTCCGTTGTCGTTAGGGTTGACTGACGAGTAACTTCCCTCGTTTGTATAAATCACAACTGCCGCCGCGTCTGCGAGACTCGTTATGTCCGCCGCCGCTGCCGTAACCGTTATAAATGAAGCGCAGACAATCAGTGCAAGCGCCGCGGGAATTACGGTAATTATTTTTTTTCTGAGCAGTTTCATAACGAACCCTCCTGTCGACAGTTGTGTATTTTAACATTTTCAGCGGTTTAGGTCAAGGTTTTTTCATTATGTTTGGAAGTATTGCACGAAAAAAGTTACAAATTGATTACAAAACGACTTCGGGAATGTAATAATTACGTTGATTTTTTGTACAGTATTACTTTTCCTCATATACGGCATATATGGTATAATATATTTAAAAAGTGTAATTGAGCTCTTTAATGTCTATATAAAAACAGGGTAAAAGACATCGTCCTTTACCCTGTTCGATATTATAATATTCAAATTCTTTCATCTTTCGGAGCGCACAATAATACGTCCCAGACCGAGTTTATTTCCGTCATTTTCGAGTACATCGAACCGCTCATATATTCGTATCCGAGAGTGACGGTTTTCTCACCGCCGTTGTCGGTTTCCGTGCTTCTTATCATCTTATTGTCGGAAGAATACACATAAGAACCGCTGAAAAGCGTGTGCTGAGACGAGTCGGTAATTGTTTTTGATATGAGATTGTTTTCGTCATATTCATACTTTTCGTCCATTACGTTCGATATACCGGACGCCGAGTACGATACGGATTTTGTCGCCTGCGTTATTCTCGACTTCGAATCGTAAACGTATGCATACGTTATCACGACCGTTGCGAGGTCCTTATTAAAAGTCGAGGAGTAAACAAGGTTGTTTCTCTCGTCATAACGGTATACGCATTCTATTGAATCTCTGCCGTAATCTGTTAGCGTGCCGGAAATTATATTGCCGTTTGAATCATACGCGTATGTGCGCGTAAATCCCGAAATCTGTTTATTATCCTTGTCGTATGACGCATAAAATGTGGGGTTCGAGTATCTGTCAAATACGTATTCGTCCGATTCGATAAGCTCGGCGTTGGGGGAGTATACCTGAGTGCTTACTCTTTTCGACGAATCGCGTTGTGACGATGTCTGTGTTTTTACGGTTCTGAAAAGGACGGAATCCTTATATTCTCTCCGCCTGACAATTGAAGAGCTTTCGTATTCGAATTCAAGTATCGGAACAACGCCTGCATTTTCCTTTGCCGACGTGTCTTCGATTTTTGAATTGTTACTGATTTCGGGCGGTTTTTTGTTGTTCGATTCGTCTTTATTCACTCCGCCGCTTTTTTTTTCGCCGACTGACAAAATCCGCGAATCGCTGTCGAATGTGAAAACAATCTGCCGTTCGAACTCGTTTTGAGTGTTATAATAATTCAGTTTTATATTGTTTTCGTCCGTTATGTCGAAAACCGCGGTGTTTTTTTTATCGCTGTACGAAACCGGAATACTGCCCTCGTCGGACTGCCGGACGTTGTCGGGTTCGTTCGTGAAAATATCGGTGATGTCGGCGTTCGTGTCTATTCCGCCGATAAGGATTCCGAAGCAAAGCGACAGCGCGACGACCGTCATTACGAGCGACGACGTTACTGCTTTTTTCGTTTGCGGTGTGACCTCTTTCGGCGGTTTTTTAATTTTCAGTTTTCCCTTGAACATAAAACCACCTTATAATCTTTTTATATATAATATATACCATTATATATACGCTTGTATATACAGCCTGATTTCGAATGAGTAAAATCAGTTTTTGAGCGACTGCATCGGTGCGGGAATTCTTCCGCCCCTGTTGATGAATTTTTTGCTCGAGGAATAATTTATCGGCATTACGGGACCGCTTCCGAGCAGTCCGCCGAATTCGAGTTCGTCGCCGACTTTTTTGCCTATCGCGGGGATAAGACGTACAGCCGTCGTCTTTGAGTTGACCATGCCGATAGCCGCTTCGTCGGCGATTATTGCCGAAATCGTCTCCGGCGCAATGTCGCCGGGAACTACTATCATGTCGAGTCCGACCGAGCAGACCGCCGTCATTGCCTCGAGTTTTTCTATTTTAAGATTGCCGTTTCTCGCGGCGTCTATCATGCCCGCGTCTTCTGTTACGGGGATGAATGCGCCCGAGAGTCCGCCGACGTGCGAGGATGCCATTACACCGCCCTTTTTGACCGCGTCATTCAAAAGCGCAAGCGCTGCCGTCGTGCCGTGGGTTCCGCATGACTCGAGTCCCATTTCTTCTAATATATGAGCTACCGAGTCGCCGATAGCGGGGGTGGGAGCGAGAGACAAATCGACGATTCCGAACGGAACGCCGAGTCTTTTTGAGGCTTCGCTTGCTACGAGCTGTCCCATTCTTGTGATTTTAAATGCCGTTCTCTTTATGAGATCCGCGATTCCCGTCAGGTCGAGACCCTCCGATTTTGCGAGAGCCGCTCTGACGACTCCGGGACCTGAAACGCCGACGTTTATTACGCAGTCGGGTTCTCCGGCACCGTGGAATGCACCCGCCATGAACGGGTTGTCCTCGGGAGCGTTGCAGAATACGACAAGCTTTGCCGCGCCTATGCAGTCTCTGTCGGCCGTCAGGCGAGAGGCTTCGAGAACCTGTCTGCCCATAAGCTTTACCGCGTCCATGTTGATTCCCGTTTTTGTCGAGCCGATATTTACGCTCGAACATACGTGTTCGGTTACGCTCAGCGCCTCGGGAATTGCCTCGATAAGTTCTCTGTCTCCGTGGGCGAATCCCTTCTGAACGAGCGCGGAAAATCCGCCGATGAAGTTGACTCCGCATGCGTTTGCCGCCTTTTCGAGCGTGACGGCTATTTTAACCGCGTCTTTATTATCGCAGGACGCGAGTATCATCGCTATGGGAGTTACCGAAATTCTCTTATGTATAATAGGTATACCGAATTCTCTCTCGATATTCTCGCCGGTTTTTACGAGGTTCTTTGCATAACGCGTTATTTTGTCGTAAATTTTAGCGCACGTTACGTCAATATCGCTGTGACAGCAGTCGAGGAGCGATATGCCCATTGTTATGGTGCGGACGTCGAGATTTTCGTCCTGTATCATTGTTATGGTTTCAAGTATGTCGCCGACATTAAACAATGTAATCAGCTCCTTTATACGGTGTGCATTGCGTTGAAGATATCTTCGTGCATTGCCTTTATCATGAGATTTCTTTCACTGCCCAGTTTTTCGAGCATGTCGGCGAATTCGGCGAATCCGACGTTGATTGACGATATATCGACGAGCATTATCATTGCGAACATGTCGTCGAGAACCGACTGGGTGACCTCCTGTACGTTGACTCCGCAGTCAGCGCATTTAGTTGCGACGGCGGCGAGAATGCCGACCATGTCTTTTCCTATTACGGTTATAACAGCTCTCATTTTAAATCCATCCTTTTCATTTTTATTTTTATCGTTTCATTAAAACATAATTGATGATGCAAGGAGCGCCTGTCCTATGAAGTATGTCCAGATGTTGAAGTTCTTCAGCGGAATGTTTTTTCTGTATCTGTCGTCGAACATCAGAAATACTATTGAACCGTCCGAGAGTACGAACAGAACCGAACCGGCGATGAGCGCAAGCATGAGGTATAACGCGTCCGCGCCCCGTGAGATAAAGCATCTTACCGCAAGACTGCACGCCTTGACCGCCATTGTCGTTATCATCACCGCGTAGGGAATAACGCCGCACAGGGCGATTTTTTTAATCTGAAGCTTCGTTTTGACGGCGATAATTACGAACACCGCCAGCACCGCGCATATGCAGAGTATCTCATACCATGCAAAAACGGGATATTCGGGGAACATATCTTTCTGCGCCTTGAGATACGCTGTCGTATAAAGGACATGAGCCGAGAAAAACGCGATTCCGCCTATGAGCACCAGATATACTTTTTTAAAATGCAGGAACAAATCGCCGAACCATGAGGCAATAAGTCCGAACAGCATGAAGCGCGCGAATTCGGTCGTGTTTTCGCTAATTTTAAAGCATAAGAATCCCATTGCAACGAACATCGTGGCGCATATCATTTTTGTCGTTCTCGATTTCCAGCTCATTCCGGGTCTCTGGAATTTAAGAAAAAACGGAGTGACCGCCATTTCGATTATGAATGCAAGTGCGAGAAGAATGTAATAAGCCGTCATGATTTTTCTCCCTTTATATCACTTTTGTTATTTGAAGAATTTTTTTTCTTCGTGTGTTTTGCTATGAATACTTCGCCCGCCGTAATTCCGGCAACAACGAGAACAGCCGTTATTATTCTCGGTACGGTAATCGTAACTCCCGCGGTGCCGTTTTTTAATAAATCCGCGTCGTTTTGAATATTATCGTATGCGTATTTGAGTTCGCTCTGCGCGGATATTATATCGCTTAATGCGGGGCTGTTGTCTGAAAGTATCGATTCTGCTTTTGTCTTCGCATCTGCGTAAGCCTTTTTATAATCGCGGTAAGACGAGGCTTTGTACTCGGGAAGCGTATAATTTCTGCACAAATCCGCGTATGTCGTCTCAAGCTCTTTTTTCGCTTCGTCCGCCTGTTTTATGTATTCCTTTAAGGCTTTCGGTTCGTTTGTCAGAATCATATTGTACCCTCTCGAAATGAGGTCGGAGTACCACGTCGCGTTATCCCGTCTTATTTTTCCGCATATTTCGGGGCGGGACAGCATTGCCATCGCGCGTGCGCCTGTTGTAAATTTGCCCATGACGGTTTCGCCGAAAACAACGCCGTACGGGTTCTTAGTCGCAAGACATACGCCGTTCGCTCCCGCTTCAAGCGAGGATTTTACATACGAAACCGCCGAAAAAATTACGTTTCCTTTAAAATAGGTCATAACATTGGGCTTTTCGTTTTTTGAGGAAATGAACGTTTTCAGAGTGTCGGGCTTTATATGTCCGGCATAAAATATAACAGAGTCTGTTCTGCCCGATTGTTTTACGGTTTCGTAAACGATATCAAGGTCGTTTTCCTTAACGTCGAGCATGAGTACGGTGTCCTGAGTTTTTTTCAGCGCGTTCGAAAGGGTGTCGACGGTTTTGTCCGTAATATCTCTTGCCCCGCCTCCGTGCGACAGACGGAGTTTTATGTCTGCGATATCGGCATATGAAACGGCGGATATGTCCCCGATGTCCTTTGAAAACATTTTAGAAGCGTTATCGGAGTCGAGCAGTACCGGAACCGAATCCTTTGTGACGGAAACATTGCATAAAACAATATCCGCGCCCTGTTTGTGTGCGGACAGTATGCCCCCGACGGTGTTTTCCGGGTAGTTTTCGCAGTCTCCTCGATCCGAAACACACAGCGTTCTGCCGTTTTCGCTTAAAAATTCATCCATGACTTTACCCGTTTTATCCTCCGATGCGAATGAGGAGAATACGAGCGCAGACATTATCATAATCAGAAGTGTAAAATACAAGATAATTTTTTTCATATATCCGAGTCCTTATGTTATATATATTAAACCAATTATCACTATTTTATCATATAAATACTGCCGGAACAAGTCCGATAATGAAAATATTTGATTTATAAATAAAATCGGCAAATGTGCAGACGGTATGTTTGATTTATGAATAAATTATTAATAAGACGTTAAAAGAATAACTTGGAAATTGTTTAGTGTAAAATTGATAAATTATCAATAAAACAAAGTTTATTTTGTAATTGATGATGAGAAAAATCGACATGTGACTATTAATACACGCGGAAAATTGGGATTGTCGGAATTTGCCTTTCATGTTTCGTTAAAACGCATTAAAGAACTGTTCAAAGTTTATTCATTTTGTATATTGATTATTTTTTTTACAAAGTGTAAAATATGTCTACAAGGTTTTAATTTACCTGTTTTTGTATTTTGAAAGGGGTTACACATTATGAAAAAAGCACTGGCATTAGTATTATCACTCTTAATGATCGTTACAGTGCTTCCCTTTGCTTCTTTTGCGGAGGAGCCCACAGAGGCTGAACGCAGAGTTGATGCTTGGGACGCTAACTATGATCTCCTTATCGACAAACTTACCGATAACGCAGATTACGCGAACTTTAAGTACGTTGTAGATAACGACAAGGAAATCGCAAATCTCATGGGCGTTTACACCGCGTTCGGTATGTACGACAGCGCGTGGACAAACGCAGCTACCGGCACTGTTGACAAAGCTATCTGCAAGGAAGTTCTTGTAGCAATGCTCGAGAAATACAGCTACGACATGGGCACCAGCTATGTCGATATCGCTATTGACGCTCTTAGAGCCGCTCAGAACGTAGGCGAGTTCATGGAGAAACTCAACGAGTACTTCAAGATTTTTGACTTCGTTGATTCCGAGACCTGGTCAAAGTCTTTCACCATCGTTAATTACGTTATCCAGGCAGGCCGTGCATGGCAGGATGTCAGAGCCGACCTCATCAAGGCTTATGAGCGCGTTATGACCGTTCAGATGGCTAATAAATATTACATCGACATGCTTGATTACGTTGCAGCTAACAGTGCGTACGCTCCCATGGTTAATGCCGCTAACGAGCTTATCGATGAGATTAAGACAAGTGTTAACGAGCAGATCGCAGACATGGTTGCAGAGGCTCTCCAGGGTCAGGCTACCGCAGCTGCCGATACTCTTATCACCATGGCTATGAATACCAACGCTTACACTGCCGTTGCTCTTAAAGTTTACCAGACCGGTACTTCGATAGCTAACAAGCTTTGGAACACCAACGCTCAGTATGAGCTTTACTCGGCACTTAAAGCTGCGTTCTATGCAGAGACCGCTATTAATGAATGGACACAGGCTGCACTTGCGGCAGACGACGCAGACTGCTCGCTCTTCGCAGTTTCCGCTCTTATCTCCACCAGAGAGTTCGGCGAGACCACTCTTTACAAACTCATGGTTGCTAAATCAGGCGGAATCATCGGCAAGATTAAATCTAAGCTTTACAACTACTGCTTCACCGAGTACACCGCAAACCTTGCAGCTCTTGATATCATTAGAAATGCATTCTACGGCACAGATATCTCTGAGATAGGCAATATCTCCGCAGTTGATTACATTTACTGCCCCGTAAACGTACTTGTTTACGACAACGGTTCTCTCCTTATGAGAGTTAAGGACGGCGCAGAGTCTGAGACCGGCGTTACTCCTTACGGCTTCGGTGCTTCAACTTACAGTGAGTACAACAAGGAATACATCAAGGTTCTTGTTCTTGCAAATGATTATGATGTAAACCTTATCGGAACCAAGGACGGCTATGTAACGTTCGTTAAGGATATCGCTGCCGATAACGAGGCAGGATTTGAGGATTACTCATTTACCGAGGTTGCCTGTGCAGAGGGTTCAAAGATTGTTATTTCCGGACTTAACTACGAAGTAACTCTTAACGGCGAGACCAACACCTATGAGCTTAACGACGACTTCGTTATTCCCGAGGGTAAGACCGTTACCGTTAAGGACGTTGTCGACGCTACCGTAGACGTAGGTAAGGACGAGGCTAAGTCTTTAATAGCTAAGATTAAGGCTATCTTCCAGAAGATCATCGACGCTATCAAGAATCTCTTTAAGATCGCGTAAGTTGATTTAGGGTTTAAGAAATTAAATACTAACTGAAACAGGGGTTCATCTGATGATGAACCCCTTTTGCGTATTTTTTATAATATATCAATTTGAATTACAGAGTACAGAGGAGGGAACACAATGGCGCAGATTATAAAAAATTATTTTTTCATCTTTATTATTCCGCTTGCGTTGGGCGTTATTGTCCGCGTTCTGATTAGAAAAAAGCCGAAAGCATGGATATTCAGCGCAGTCTGCGCCGTATTGACGATTGCAGTCGGTATCCTTTTCGCTGTTATTGATACGCACGGCGACGAGGGATTGGGACTTTGCTTTATACAGACGGTTTGTCTGCTTGTCGGTTCGCTCGTGACGGCGGGAGTCAGTAAAATAGCAAAAAAACAATAATTTACTGTTTGTAAATTATTGCAGTAGACAGCAGTCAGCGGTGCTATTCGGACGGTAAATATACATATTCCGATATGAATACACTTATTGATTTTTGTTCGAAACACATGGCGAATGAATCATTTTCGGCCGAGCAGGCTCGGCAGTATCTGACCGCAATGCTTCCGGGACTTAAATACTGGCGTGAAAAAATTGCCGAGCAAAAAAATAAGTAAAAATGCAAACAAATAAAAATGTAAATAAAAACGCCCTTATGCATTAACATAAGGGCAAAAAAATGGAGCGGATGACGAGGCTCGAACTCGCTACCTCCACCTTGGCAAGGTGGCGCTCTACCAGATGAGCTACATCCGCACGGATGTATAT
>JALEQX010000038.1 GCA_022763825.1 Oscillospiraceae bacterium
CGGACTTTCTGATTATCGGGCTTTACAGCATTAAGGATTGTATTAAACGCGTTAAGATATGTAATATCGCTGTTATCAATTTTTGATACGATACGAAGCACAAGACGCGCGTCGGCGGGAGTTATTCTGTTGTCGGCGTTCATATCACAACGGTAATCAAACTCATCGTCGCCCGGTTTCTGCTCAAGTCCGGCAGTGTATCTTAACAGCATTCTGGCGTCAGAAGCGGTAAGTTCCCCGTTGCCGTCGAAGTCGCCCATAAACAGACTGCTGTTTCCTATATAGCTTACAGCTCTGTATCTGTTAGAATCGGCAAGTTTAATTTCTTCATCCGTAAACGAAACAGGTTCGGCAGCCAAAGCCGCAAAAGGCATAAGCATACAGCCGGACAATGCCGCGGACATAATTGCTTTAACAATATTTTTCATAAAGACAACCTCCCGGTTTTTGCTGAAAATAAAATATTTATATATATATTATCATAAAATTTTTGTTTTGTAAACAGGGATATAAATAAATTTACTATTGAAAAAAGCAATTATAACCGTTATAATATTTAAGTGGTAAAAATACATCTTATAAAATCGGATGTTAAAAACCGAAAGGAGAAATTTACAATGACCTATTCTCATGAAGTAGAAACAATGTGCGTTGTTAAACAGGGTCCGAACCACGGTCCCGCTCCCATTCCCGAGGAGGGCAAATGGGTAAAAGCAAAAGAAATCACCGACATTTCCGGATTTACTCACGGTGTCGGCTGGTGCGCTCCCCAGCAGGGCGCGTGCAAGCTGTCCCTTAATATTAAGAACGGCGTTATCGAGGAAGCGCTCGTTGAGACTATCGGATGTTCCGGTATGACTCACTCCGCCGCAATGGCGAGCGAGATTCTCCCCGGCAAGACCATCCTTGAGGCTCTTAACACCGACCTCGTATGCGACGCTATCAACACCGCTATGCGCGAGCTTTTCCTTCAGATCGTTTACGGACGTTCACAGTCCGCTTTCTCCGACGACGGACTTTCTGTCGGCGCAGGACTTGAGGATCTCGGCAAGGGACTTCGTTCGCAGGTCGGCACTATGTACGGCACTAAGCTCAAGGGCGTTCGTTACCTTGAAATGGCTGAGGGCTACGTTACCAGAATGGCTCTTGACGAGAACGACGAGGTTATCGGCTACGAGTTCGTTTCTCTCGGCAAGATGACCGACTTCATCAAGAAGGGCGACGATCCCACAACCGCTTACGACAAGGCCAAGGGTACCTACGGCAGATTCGCAGAAGCCGCTAAGTACATTGATCCCCGTAAGGAATAAGATAAGGAGGTAAACGGACATGGCATTATTTGAAAACTATGAGAGAAGAGCCGATAAGATTCTCGGCGTTCTCAAGGAATACGGCATTAATTCTATCGAAGAATGTAAAGATATCACCCTTGCCAAGGGTATCGACTGCGATAAAATCGTAAGAGGAACCCAGCCTATCTGCTTCGAAAACGCTGTTTGGGCATACACCGTAGGATGCGCTATCGCTATCAAAAAAGGATGCGTAAAGGCAGCCGACGCCGCAGCAGCTATCGGCGAGGGACTTCAGTCCTTCTGCATCCCCGGCTCCGTTGCAGACAACCGTAAGGTCGGTCTCGGACACGGCAACCTCGGCAAGATGCTCCTTTCTGAGGAGACCGAGTGCTTCTGCTTCCTCGCAGGTCACGAATCGTTCGCTGCAGCAGAGGGCGCAATCAAAATCGCTCTTAACGCTAACAAGGTAAGAACCAAGCCCCTGCGCGTTATTCTTAACGGTCTGGGCAAGGACGCAGCTATGATTATTTCGAGAATCAACGGCTTCACCTACTGCAAGACCGAGTTTGACCCTTACACCGAGACTGTCAAGGTTGTAAGCGAGACCGCTTACTCAAACGGCGACAGAGCTAAGGTTAAGTGCTACGGCGCAGACAACGTTCCCGAGGGCGTTGCTATCATGAAACTTGAAAAAGTCGGCGTTTCCATCACCGGTAACTCGACCAACCCCACCAGATTCCAGCACCCCGTTGCAGGAACCTACAAGAAATGGTGTGTTGAAAACGGCGTTAAATACTTCTCTGTTGCTTCGGGCGGCGGCACGGGCAGAACGCTTCATCCCGACAACATGGCGGCAGGTCCCTCTTCTTACGGCATGACCGACACTATGGGACGTATGCATTCCGACGCTCAGTTCGCAGGCTCGTCCTCCGTTCCCGCTCACGTTGAGATGATGGGACTTATCGGCATGGGCAACAATCCCATGGTCGGCGCAACGGTTGCATGTGCGGTTGCTGTTGAAGAAGCAAGCAAATAAGACGCATAAGCCAACCTGAATAAAAAACATTTCCTCCCCTGCTTTCGAGCAAGGGAGGATTTTTTTTCTTAATAATATTTAAAGTTTCAATAATTATCGTATTAACCCGTTACGGATTATAATTACTGTTTTAGCCGAACTCGTCTGTATTCACCGGGAGTCATTCCTGACGTTTCCTTAAAAACAAGATTAAAGTTTCTGATAGTCGTAAAACCGCTTTTCATTGCAATTTCGGTTATTGGCAGATCCGTTTTAATTAAAAGAGATTCGGCAAATCGTATTCGATAGCTGTTGACAAACGACGAAAAATCCATTCCGAAATTTCTGTTAAAAAATGATGAAATCATAAAAACCGTAACGTTCGACTACCCTGTTTATTATCCCGAAAACGGGTGGTCCGAACAGAATCCGCAGGATTGGTACAACGCTTCAATACGGGCGGTTCGTGTTCTTATAAAAGATATTAACCCGAAAGACGTTGAAGCCGTCAGTTTCTCGGGTCAGATGCACGGACCGGTCATGCTTGCGGAGTTATTTTTCAATCACAGCAGCACAGAAACATTCCGCGACAAGCTACTCAAACTGGTGCTTGCCGACAGTTCGCGTTTATCCGCGTCTGACGGTCAAAAGCCGGAAAAAACAGAAATCTTGCGATAACAGCCGCCCCGACGATACATTCCCTGTCCGGGCGGTTTCTATTTGAAAATCCTTATTTTCGCCAAGTCAAGAGCCGGGAAAAACACCCGAAAAATGCCCCTATTGCGTAACAGGGGCGCAGAAAGGAGAGCTTATGAGGACAGGGCTTACGAAGCAGGAAAAGACCACCGATATTTGGTTCGACGAGAAAGCCCCCCTTATCCATATCCGCACGCACAACACCGACCTCAAGAACAGGCTGACCGCATACAGCCGCCGCTACCCGGCGATCTGCAAGCTGACCGACGAGGACGCAGAAACAGGCTGCAAGGAGTTTGAGATAGCAAAGGGGCGTTTTTCTTTCCGTCTGACCTCCCCATACAGCGAGGAACGGAGGAACGCCGCCAGCAAAGCGGCAAAGAAACATTCCGCAACTTGACACACCCTATTCAAAAAGATGTGCTATAATTTTTTTGAAAAACTTTCTGATTTGATGTAGTATTTGCGAATAAAACCGTAGTATATAGGTGAAGCCGGAAAGGAGGCGATGGGATGATTGAAGATGAAAAGATTATAGACCTGTTTTTTAATCGTTCAGAAAAAGCCATCCAAGAGCTGGACATAAAATACGGGAAAGTTTGTCATAAGCTCTCGTATAACATTTTGAACAACAAACAGGACGCGGAGGAATGTGTAAATGACGCTTATTTAGGCGCATGGAACGCCATTCCT